>JBGPOG010000187.1:0-7823 GCA_041487935.1 Chthonomonadia bacterium
AGCGTGTCGGGCCGGCCTCCAGGATGGCGTCGGTACGGCTTAGGCCGCGTTCGCGGAGGGTGTTGGTGTAGTCCACCAGCAGGATCGCGTTCTTGGTCACCAGCCCCACGAGCATGATAATCCCGATCATCGCAATGATCGTCAGCGAGTGCCCGGCCACCATCAGCCCCAGCAGCGCGCCGACCATTGCCTGCGGCAGCGAGAGCATAATCACGAACGGGTAGACAATGTTATCGAACAGCGCGGCCATGAGCATGTAGACCAGGATGATCGCCAGCCCCAGCGCCGCACCCATGTACTTGCCTTCGTCGGCCTGGACTTTGTTCTCGCCGCCCCAGGAGTAGGTGTTCGTTCCGAAGGGGATGGCCTTCAGCTTCTTGTCGATGCCGAGCTGCATGTTTCCCGGAGCGTATCCCGGCGCTACGTTTGCCGTAACCGAAACGAGCTTCTGCCGGTTCAGGCGGTCGATCTTGGTCGGGCCCGTCGATGGCGGCGTCTCCGCAACATCCCCCAGTCTAACCGGCTGCATCACGCCGTTCGGGCCGGCAACGCTGCCCACGACAATATCCCGAATCTGGTTCACGTTGTGCCGCTGGCTGTCGGCGAAATGGACGTTGATTGGATACTCGTTGCCGCGCTCCCGATACACCACCGAGGTATTATCACCCTCGAGCGAAACGCGCAGCGAGGCGGCCACGCCGGCAACGGAAAGTCCGAAAGATGCCGCCTTGTCGCGGTTGATGATGACGCGCTGCTCCGGCTTGCCGATCCTCGTAGTAATATCCGCGTTGAACGCCCCAGGCTCCTCTTTGACAACCTGGAGCACTTTCTGCCCGAGCGCAGTCAGCTCACCGATGTTTTGCCCCTGAAGGTCCACCTGCAGCGGCGCGCCGCCTCCGCCGAACCCGGTCACCGCGGCGACTTTCAGGCTTGCTCCCGCGATCTGGCCGACCTTCTTCCGCATCTCCTCCGCGACCGCAGTATCGGGCCGCTTGCGGAGGTTGGCCTTATCGAGCAGCGGGTTGATGCTGTCGATCAGGCTCATCTTGTCGCGCAGCTTGCAGCTCAGCGTGAAGTATTGCGTTCCCACGTTCGCCAGCCCGCGGAAACCGGCGGTTGTTGCGCCGACCGCAGTGAAGATGTTCTGGATGTCCGGTATCGAGTGCGCCACGTCCTCCACACGTTTGGCGATCTGCACAGTCTTGTCGATCGAGGTCCCCGCCGGCATCTCCCCGATCACCGATATCTGCCCCTGGTCCTGGTCCGGCGCAAACCGGAACAGCAGCAGCGGCTTGCCGGCTCGGCCACCGAGCCACAATGCTGCAAATACCGACATAACGCCGATCGCAGTGACGATTGGCCCCAGCCCACGATAACTCCATGCCAGGAGTAATGCGAACGCAAGGAACAAACCCGCGAGAAATATGCCGATTGTAATGTGAGTGGCCGGCACGAGGGAGGCTAGGAACAACACAGCAAGCACGCCTGATCCAACTGCCGAGACGCGCTTGCCAAAGAACAGGAGCAGCAAGGCAATAACTCCGCATAGGACTGTAACGAACCAGGCAAATGACGGAGTAGCCGAAAGGCTAAACGGCAGGCTTCCAAGCATTGGCGCAAACGACGCCGCAATTGAAACCAATATAAGAATAAGAATGCCCGTACCCACATAAACAATAACCCCACGATGCGCGACCGCCCATCCAAGCACAGTCCGGTAAATATGATCCAGCCACTTGTAGAACCGGTTGACCGCGCCGAAAACGCCATGCTCCGCCTCCATCGCCTCGCCCGCCCGGTACCATCGCGAGGCCAGCATCGGCGTTAGCGTAAACGACATGAAGAGCGAGAAGAGCGTCGCGCAGGCCACGGTGATCCCGAAGGACTTGAAGAACTGGCCCACGATCCCGCCCATGAACGCGATCGGAACGAAGACCACAACGTCCACCAGCGTAATCGTAATCGCCGCCAGCCCGATCTCGCTCCGGCCGTTGATGGCCGCCTCGATAGGCGGCTCTCCTTTCGCAAGGTGCCGGTAGATATTCTCCAACACCACGATCGAGTCGTCCACCAGAATCCCCACCGACAGCGACAACGCCATCATCGTCATCCCGTTCAGCGTAAACCCGAACGCGTACATCGGCAGGAAGGTGGCAAGAATGGAAGTAGGAATAGCAATCGCAACAATAAACGTCCCCCGAATGTTGTGCAAGAACAGAAAGACAACCAAAACAGCTAAGAACGCGCCCAAAAACAGACTCGATTTTACATCGTCCACGTTATTTTCTACATTGATGGAGAGGTCTTGGTTCAGCACGAACTTAACGTCCGGCGGGAGCTCCTTTTGAAGCTGCGCAACTTCGGCCCTGACCCCTCTTGCGATCTCGACAGTGTTTCCCTCGGAGGTCTTCTGGATGACGATGGCCACCGAGTCGTTTCGGTTTATCCGGCTGATGTCGCGCTTTTCCTCGACCGTATCCTGAATGTCGGCTATTTCCGAAAGCCTGACCGTTTGGCCGTTCGGCATGTGAAGACGCGTGTCCCGGATCGTTTGTACGCTAGGGAATTCGCCGACTACGCGCACGCTGTATTCACGGTTACCTTCGACGATGTGCCCGACCGGAAAGTTGAGGTTATTGCCTTTGAGCAGCGTAACCAGCTCTTGAATACCGATGTTGTAGGCGTCCAGCCGTTCCTTTATTACGCCGACGCTGATCTCGCGCACGTCGCCGCCCGTGATGTTGACAGCAGCAACATTCGGCACTTTCGAGAGCCGCTGCTTAATCACGTTGTCGGCCAAGTCGCGCAGGTCCCGGCTGGGCCGCTTGCCGATCAATCCATAGTAGAGGATGGGCTGCGAATTCGCATCGAACTTCTGGATCACCGGCTCCTTCGCATCAGTCGGCAAAGAGGCCCGAATCGCACTCACCTTTTCCCGAACGTCCGAAGCCGCTACATCCGAATTCACCCCAACATTAAACTCAATGCTAACCGCAGACTGCCCCTCCTGCGAGCTTGAAGTAATGGTCTTAATGCCATTAACGCTGGCTACTGCATCTTCCAGTTTCTTTGTTACCTGCGTTTCGATCTCTTCCGGGCCCGCGCCGGGGTAAGCCATGAAGACGGAAACGAAGGGGAAGTCGACCTTCGGGTTCAGTTCCAGGTTCATCTTCCCGACCGAGTTGAGGCCCATGATAATCAGGGCCGCCACGACCATCAAGATGAAGACCGGCCTGCGGATCGATACGCTGGTTAAGCCCATTGTGAAACTCCTCGTGTGGAGGTGTGGGGGTATGGAGGTATGGAGGTATGGTCAATCGCCAGCACTTCCACACTTCCACACCTCCATACAAAACTACTGAACACGGATATTATCGCCGTTCTGGAGGGTATTCTGGCCGGCGGTAACGACTTTGTCGCCGGGTTTCACACCGGCCAGGGCCTCGACGAATTGAGGATCGGAATAACCCACTTTCAAGGTCCGTTCTTGGGCGGTTCCATCGGACGCGACGACGAATACCTTGGCGCTGTTGCTCATCGGATCGAAAATTACCGCGTCTTTTGGCACGAGTGTGGCCTGTTTGTGCGTGGCTACGACAATGTTGCCCCGTGCGAACATTTGAGGCCGAAGACGATTGTCGCCCGGAAAGTCTATGCGAACCGTGAAGCTGCGGGCTACGGACGAAGCTACGGGTAGGATACGCGTCACGGACCCGTGATACGTCTTGCCAGGCACGGCGTCGATTGTGACATCGGCTCTCATGCCAAGTCTGACGTCCGCATACTGGCTCTCCGATAGAATGGCCTGAAGATAAACGGATTGCGGTGAGACGATGCGCATGAGCGCGCCTCCGGCGCCTATCTGCTGGCCCGGCTCGACGCGGCGCTCGGCGACGATACCCGTTATTGGCGCTTTGACGGATGCCTCCGAGAGTGCATCCTGCGAGATGCGGAGCGCGGCTTGCACCTGCCGGACGCCTGCCTTGGCAGCCGCGACTCCGGCCTCGGCGGAACGGATGCCGGACTGAGCGGTGGCGACGTTCGATTTGGCGGTCCTTAGGTCATCTTCTTTCATTGCTACCTGAGCACGGTCCGATTCGGCTTTTACCAGGGCTTCCTTGGCCACCTGGACGCCTAGCTCCGCGCGACGGATATCCTGGGGCCTGGCGCCCTCTCTAATAAGTGAGAGCGCCTGCTGGGCGCTGTTGAAGTTCGCTTGTGCGGAATCGAAGGCGGCCTGCTTCTCATCTAGCTGGCTTTGGGACACTGCCTGCTCGCGATAGAGCGATTGGTAGCGCTTAAGATCGGATCGGGCCTTTTCGAAATTCGCTTTGGCCGATGCTACCGCTTCTTCCGATTGTTTGCGCTCCTGGTCGCGGGCGCCTTCCTTGACGACAGAGAGGTTCTCTTCAGCAGAAGCGAGAGATGACTTTGCGCTTAGAACGGCGGTAGCGGTCGTTTTGTCGGTCCATTTGAGGGTCGTTTCTCCGTTGCGGACCGCATTCTTCGACTGGTCCAACGTGTTTCGGGCCTGCATAAGCGCAGCTTCCGCCTGCTGCTCTTTGGTGATCGCGGACTGCAGGTTTGCTTGCTGCTGGAGGACGTTGTTCCGGAAGTCTGCTAGATCCATCATCGCTACGACCTGACCGGCGGATACGGTGTCGCCTTCGTGGAAGTATACGGCCTGGACCTTGCCGGCAATCTTTGCGCCGACAATGACATCCTGGAGAGCAACCAGGCTGCCGGTCACGTCGACAGTCTTGGTAATGTCGTTGACCACGGCGGGCGCGGCGGTAACCGCCGTTGCCGCGCCGCCGGCGCCCGCGCCAGGTTTCTTTCCGGCAGCTTCTGCGGTACTATCCGTTTTCTTGCCGCAGCCGGAGAGCATCATGGCCGCCAGTATTGCAATAGGGAAGACGATGGACGATGGACGATGGACGATGGACGATGGACGATGGACGACATTCTGTACGCCAAATCCGTCCGAATGTCCAAACGCTGTCATTTGTTCCTTCGAGTACGTGTGCTCGCTAGAATTCATTTAGGCTTCCTCTCTAAGGGTTCAGCAAGTCTATCGATCCGCCCGCGGATCGTCTATCGTCTATCATCGATCGTCGATCGTCTACACCCTACCTGGCCGGCTTCGGCGCGGGCAGCCCGGGCTTGGCGTTTGCGCTGTACGCGTACCGTCCGATTGCGCGGTCCAGCCTGGCTTTGGCATTCTGCAGATCGTATTTTGCGTTCACCTGGTTATTCTGAGCCTGTGTGAGCGCCGTTTGGGCATCGCTGATTTCCAGCAAAGGAGAGGCGCCGGGCGTTTGGGTCACTCCCGTCTCGAATCGGATCTTCGCAAGCCGGTATTGTTCCTGAGCCTGTATGAGCGCCGTGTCGGTTACAGCAAGCCGATCCTGCGCTTCCGTCATGGCGAGGTAAGCTTGCCGGACATCCAGCGCGACCGTATCGAGCGTGACCTGTTTGTTTACCTTCTGCGTGTTTACGTCGGACCTTGCTTGCTGGGTTCGCGCTTTTGCAAGGCCTCCTTCAAAAATCGGAATACTCAATTTTGCCGTTGCGGCCCAACTTGTTTCGCGCGGAGTAAATCCGCCCTGGTCCGGCGCGTAGCTAAAATTCCAGGCAAGCCCGAACGTCGGAAGCTGGCTGCGGAGAGCAATGTACACGCCTTTTTCGGCAGCACGGATGAATGCGTCCGATTGAAGTACTTCGGGCCGGACTTTGTAAGCCTCATCGACGGCTGAATTGAAGTCCTTCGCCGGAATTGCCGGTTCCGTTGCCTCGACTACCTGCAGTGGCGTGTTCTGGTCAAGCGAAAGCACGTTGTTCAGCGTGGCGGTCTTGAGGTTCACCTGGTTCTTTGCTGCGATCAGGCTTTGTTGGGCGTTCGCCACGTCGGTTTGAGCTCTCAACACGTCGAATCTCGTCCCGGTGCCTGCCCGAAGGTTGGCTTCGGCAATTCTCAGACGGTCGGTCGAGTTCGTGAGAGATTGCTCCGAAACAATAACAAACGCCTTCGCCCTCAGGACATCATAATAGGCGTTCTTGATATCGAGCACAGTCTGGTTGCGCGTCCGGTTATAGTCAAGCCTGGCGGCGATCTCCTGGAACTCGGCCACCTGCACCGCTGCGCGGATCTGCCCGACGATGTCGATCGGCACGCTCGCGTTGATACCAACCGTCTTCTGGTCTTGCTTGACGATGGGGACGGTGACCGGATTGCCGTTCTGGTCTGTCAATGTAAAGCTCGAACCCTCATCGAGGTGGGTAAGCGTGACGTCGCTGCCTACGGTCGGCAAGAATCCCGTCCTGTTTTCGTTCGTGCGGCCTCGGGCCTTGTTGACGGCCTCGGCGGCCAAGCGCAAATTCTTGCTGTTGGTTACCCCTAAGTCTACCGCCTGGTCGATCGTCAAGGTGCGCGATGCGGGAGTCGATCCGGGCCGGGTGGTGGGGGTTAACTGTATCTTCGAGTCCTGCGCCCGTGCACAAACCTGGGCGCTGCCGATCGCTGCCATCATTGCGATTATCGCGACCGCTGGAACAATCGGCCTCATTCGGCGCATTTGTTCACGGTTAATAAGAGTAGGGGTGAAGCCCGTACGGGCTTCACCCCTACGTCCGATTTCTTGGCACGAACCTCGTTTGTGGACAGTTATCATCGGGTCTCTCCTCTCAAGCCTTCGCGCAAGAGCGCGAAGCGGAAATCCAACTCTTCGTGAAGCCCGGTTTCGGCTGGAGAATTCGCCCAGTCGAAGAGCGTTCCGAGGTATACGCCTATGATACAATCGGCCAGACGGTCGGCCGGAACGTCCGCTCGAATCGCTCCGCTCGCCTGCGCTCCTGACACGAGCCGAACCCCTAACTCGCTGCCGGTTTCATCAAGCTTCTTCTTCGCGGCGCGTACTTGTTCGTTCGTGAGGCAAAGCGCCATCAGAGTCCGCACGAAAAGCTTGCTATGGGAGTCGCGTTCGGCGAGCATGTGGATGATCTGTACGATTTGATCCCAGGTCGCCGGGTGGCTGCCGTACCCGATTGCCTCTTCAGCTCGCTCGAATTGCGACTCAAAGAAGTAAACAATGACGGCTTCCTTGTTCTCAAAATAGTTGAAAAACGTGCCTTTGCCGACGTCGGCCCGTTCGGTGATCATCTCGATGGTGACCTGCTCGTACGGGCGCTCGGCGAGAAGCGATATGGCTGCTTCGAACAGCTTATCTTTTGTCTCCGTGCGCCGTCTGACTCGGCGTGAAAGCACGGGCGCGGCCGATCGCATATGAGCGACTCCCATTCATTAATGACCACTGGTCAAGAGTGACTGGCGGTATCGTACTACTTTGCGCAGCCGGATGTCAAGCGCATTGTGAAATAATATGCAAAGTCATTCTCATTGCACGCCATTTTCAATTGGCGATTGTCAATCTATTTGTGAATAAAATCGCAATCAGCTCCCATTTACCAGTTACGGCCATGGCGAAACAGGCGGTTGTAACACGTTCGTACCCCTTGAGCGGGAGCGGCAACTCGTGTACGGGATCCTTCTGTTTCGTTACGAGCAGGACAGATCATCGGTTTCCCGAATGCGAAAATGTCCGCAGTCCGGGTGGCTCGAGGCCGGATTGCCACTCAGTTCTTAAGGAAGTTCACTTTGACGGCCACAAGCGACAGCGGCAAAGTCAAAAGCGGGTCCCTACGGGATGACGTTTGTCCCGCCGGTTTCTTATTAACAGGTCCGCGTCGAAGGGCAGTTACTTGCCCGAAATGAAAATCGCGGTTGTAAAAAGCCCGCCTGAACCATCATTCCGAACGGAGAAAGG
>JBGPOG010000188.1:0-7816 GCA_041487935.1 Chthonomonadia bacterium
AGATGGCCACGGCGATGGTGGATCTCAGCACGGCCGCCTACGCAATGATGGCTGTGTATACGTTTTGCCGATCGCGCGAAGGAAATGATTCATCGGGCCGGTGGCTGATGTTATCGGCAGTCTTCGCGGGATTTGCCGGAACTACCAAGCTGAATGGCGTGTGGGTCATCCCATCGATGGGGATCGTCGTGCTTCTAGCCGGCTGGCCTGAAGGTTGTCGACGGGCGGCGGCCACGGCGCTGCGATACATCGGCGTGGCGGCCGCTTTCGTTGTACCGTGGTTCGTCAAGACGTGGATCGTAACCGGCAATCCGCTCTATCCGGCATTCTATCGATTTCTCGGCGGATACGAATGGACTTCAGGCGGCTGGGAGCGCTTTCATACCTATCACTGGCAATTCAACACTCCGCCCGGGATGGAGCCTACGCCGTCCGTTCTCTTTTGGGTGCATTGGGCGCATGCGTGGGTGGCGCTTCTCGTTGCCGTGGCGGTAGTTGTTGTTACGCGGAAATCGAAACCGGCGATTTCCGCGGCCGCACGATTCGCTGCGTTCTTTACGGTAGCAATTTGCGCATTCAGCTTCTACACGCTTCGCTACTTGTTCGCTGCGCTGCCGCCGGCATTCGTTTGTATCGCATTCGCGACGCGTGGGCGCGATCGGTTGTTCGCGCCGGTCGTCTGTGTAGCGGCAACTCTGCTGGCATACGGCATTGGAATAAAACATGTGAAGCCGGATTTGGCCAGCGCGATCGCAGTTGCGACAGGCAAGTTATCCGGTGACGATTATCTGTCCCAAAACCTCCCGGACTACGAGGCGGTAGCGTTCGCCAACCGCAACCTGCCGGATAACTCGCGGATTGTAGTAGGATCGCTGGAAGTCTGGACGGCTTATTACCGGTTCCCCGCGTTCTGGTCAGACTACTGGCGCCAGGATTCCCTTCACTACGATTCCAAGGAGCGGCTGCTTTCGGACATGCGCCGCCTTGGCGTGACGCATCTGATGCTGCAGGATCCTCATTTGCACGAGAACACTACCCATCTGGCGGATCGGGTTCGCGTCAAAGTGGAGCTGCCCCTACTGGCCGAAGTTGCGGGTAGCCATGGGGAAAAGCTGTTCGAGGCGAACGGATTTACGCTCTACCGGCTTAGACTGGTAAACTGATTCATTGGGATTACCACCGAATGTCCGCGTGTGCGAAGGGGAGCATGGCGATCTATTTTCTCTATAACAGCTTGTTGCTGCTTGCTTCACCCGTGCTGGCAGTCTACCTCGCGCGCCGTTTGCTGATCGGCAAATCGCGCGAGGGTTGGCAGGAGCGATTGGGACGCCTTCCAGAAGGTCTGGCTGAAAAGCGCGGGCCACGGGTTTGGCTTCACGCAGCGTCGGTCGGAGAGGTGATGGCGGCGCTGCCGGTGATCAAGCTCATGAGGGAGCGGATGCCGTGCCATGAGTTCATTCTATCCACTATTACGCCCGGCGGCCATGAGACTGCCGTCAAAACGGCCGGCGTATACGTTCGTTCGGTGGTTTACCTGCCGTTCGATCTTCCATTCGCCGTTCGGCGAGCTCTAAAGGTAATTCAACCGGATATTTTGGCAATCTTCGAAACGGAGTTGTGGCCGAATCTGCTGTGCCTGGCCAAGAGGTCCGGCGCGCGTACGATACTGCTCAATGGCCGAATCTCCGATAAGAGCACAGCGCGATACCGCCGGGCACGGTGGCTCTTTAGCTGGGTCCTGGGACAATTCCACCGGATTCTCGCCCAATCGGGGCGCGACGCGGAGCGCCTGGTGGCAATGGGCGGAGATCCGGAGCGAGTCTCGGTTGCGGGCAATTCGAAATTTGACGAAACGACATCGAAACTTGACTCGGACGCCGTTGCTCTCCTTCGAAAGGAGCTTAAGCTTGGAGAAGTCGCGCCAGTTTTGGTCGCGGGAAGTACGCGGTCGGCCGAAGAGGTAGATATTGTCCTGAATGCCTACGTTTCGGCCCGAGAGAACTTGCCGGAGCTTAAACTGATTGTCGCCCCGCGGCATGTCGATCGTTCGGAGGAGGTTGTCCAAAAGATGAAAGCGATCGGCCTCCAGCCGGTGCGCCGAACCGAACTGGCGCATCACGAGGGCACGGTTTCACATCTCGTTTTGGACACATTCGGAGAGCTTGCGAAGGTCTACTCTGTGGGGAACATGGCCTTCATCGGCAACAGCCTCATTCCTCCCGGCGGCGGTCAGAATCTACTTCAGCCGCTGGCGCAGGGAAAGCCCGTGATCCACGGTCCGTATGTTTCGAACTTTCGGGACATCTGCGCGATGGCGGCCGATGCCGGTGTGAGCGTCTGCGTAAGGGACGCCAGCGATCTCGCCGAAGCGGTTGTGCGCCTGGTTAAGAATAGAGATGAATGCAGGGCAATGGGTGATAGGGCCATCGAGATAGTGCAGGCGAACCAGGGCGCTTCCAGTAGATTCGTTGACGAGCTGATGGCGCTTGGCGAGGCAAAGCCGCCGGCCGGCGGCCAGCGGGTTTCTGCCGGACGGAGCGGGACTTGACGGACTACTTGTTATCGGTCATCGGCGGGGACCGAAAAGGAGTTACGGCTAACGTAATCAGGGCTGCGTTGGCATTGCTGGCATTCGTTTATGTCGCCGGACTGAAGATCTATCTATTTCCGTATCGCATCGGTATTCGCCGGCAGGCAAAGCTGCCGTGTCCCGCGATCAGCGTGGGCAACCTCACCGTGGGAGGAACCGGCAAGACGCCGATGACCCGGTTGGTCTGCGAATTGCTTGTACAGCGCGGGTTCAAACCCTGCGTTTTGATCCGGGGATATCGTGGAGAGAACGAATTCGGTTCCGCAGTCGTCTCCACCGGGGATACAGTCGAGCTGACCGCGAAGCAAGCGGGCGATGAGGCGTATCTCCTCGCGCGGTTGATGCCCGGAGTGCCGATCGTCGCCGGAAAGGACCGGCGAAAAACCGGAGCGCTTGCAGTGGAACGGTTCAAACCCGATGTGATCGTGCTCGACGATGGGATGCAGTTCTACCAGCTCCATCGCGACCTGGAGATCGTTCTGCTGAATGCAGTGAAGCCCTTCGATAACGGCTGGACGTTTCCCAGGGGCTTGCTTCGGGAACCACCCTCGCACCTCAGGAGAGCCGGCTTAATCGTTACTACGAATTCTGATAAGGTCGATGAAATAGAATTGTCGGAACTCCAAGCAAGGGTCGGGAAGATTGCGCCCGGTATCCCGATTGCGACCGCCTCCTTTCAAGCGGATAGCCTTGAAGCATTGGACAGATCGCCAAGTCATCCGGTCGAGTGGCTTTCGGGCCGGAATGTAGCTTCGTACTGTGCGTTGGGCGATCCGGGTGGATTCGAAGAACTGCTCGTCAGAAGCGGCGCCGAAATTGTATATCAGGCGCGTTTTCCCGATCACCACGAGCCGACCATGGGCGAGCTGGAAGAGATCATCGACATGGCATGTAGAAGGGGCGCCGAGGCCGTAATCGTAACGGAAAAAGACGCTGTAAAGCTGCCTCCTATCGGCCGGCCGCTCCCGTTTCTGGCTCTCAAAGGCAGATTGGCGGTCTGTGATGTCGAGGAATTCCGATCGATCCTGCTGCGGGCGCTATCTACATGACAAAGAGCAAGAAGAAGGCGCTCCTGCGGTCGGTCGGTACGTTTGCCATACGAGCGCTGATCCTTGTAACCCGGCTGATGCCGCTTTCGGTTGCGCTCGGGCTGGGGCGGGGTCTTGGCGATCTGATGCGGGTGTTGTCGAAAAAGCGATACAAGGTTGCGCTCAAGAATCTAACAGTCGCTTATGGCAGCAGCCTGTCCGATACAGAGCGGGAACGGATCGCAAGGGAGTCGTTTCGTCACTTCGGCATGTTTATGATCGAGGCGATGAAGTTCCCGTTTTATCGCCCAAAAGACGTCGAGAAGCTGATAGAGGTCGATCCGGTAGGGGCGGAGAGGTTCCGGCTTTTGATGGAGCAGGAACGGAAAGGGCTAATCGTCATCACCGGCCATCTGGGCAACTTTGAGATGCTGGCGCATTATGGAGGGATTCGCGGCCACGAGATCATCGCCTTGATGCGCGAGGCGCGCGACCGCGGGACGACGGAGATCATGGCAAACATGCGTGAGAGAATGGGAATCCAACTCCTATCGCTAAAGCAATCTCTCAAGCCGGTTATCACCGGACTTCAGCGCAACGCGATCGTCGCGATAGTGTGCGATCAAAATGCCGCCGATGTTTTCGTCCCATTCTTTGGCCACGAGACCGGCACTGCGGACGGTCCTGCCAGGATCGCGTTGATGACGGGCGCGCCAATGTGGTTTATGTTCACTGTCCGTATCGGGCACGGCCGGTATCGCGTCGTTGCCGACGGGCCGCACTGGCCGGAGTCGACCGGCGATACGAAAGCGGACGTGCTGCGCATTATGACCGAAGTGAATCATCAGATCGAAAAAGCGATTCGCCAGTATCCGGAACAGTGGCTCTGGTTTCATGACCGATGGAGGTCGAGTCCGGCGGTTCGCGGCTTGGAAGCGGGAGCGCGGAATTGAACGGCCATTCGCCCAAATCTGTTGGAGATCTATGTCGCTAACGCCACCCGATATGTCCAGGGTTCGCCGGTTGCTCATCGTCAAGTTGAGCTCGATTGGCGACGTCGTTCACGCGCTGCCCGTTTCGGCTGCGCTGGGTGAGTCGTTTCCGCATATTGAGATTTCCTGGATTGTGGAAGAGATGTCCGCCCCGATGCTGACCGGTAATCCATATCTCAAAGAGATCATCAGAATTCCGGTGGCGGTGCGGCAGAACCGTCTGTCATTTGGCTCAATTGGCGGGTTTGCAGCGCTGCGCCGGGAGTTGCACTCGCGGCATTTTGACGTTGCGCTGGATCTACAGGGACTGTCGAAGAGCGCGCTGGTCGCATGGGCATCGGGAGCAAAATACCGCTATGGATACGACTGGCTCCGTGAGGTGGCGCCGCTCTTCGAGGCGCGTGTGCCGCGCCGTACAGAGAGCGTGCACATTGTCGATCAATTCCTCGACGTGGCGCGATTCCTGGGCGCGGACGTCGAGCCTGTCAGATTTCCACTGCACATCCCGGAAGACGAAGACGGGCGCGCCGTTGGGTTGCTGGAAACTGCAGGAATCCGTGAAGGAACTCCGTTCATCGCGATCAATCCTTCGACCGGCGGAGGCGGCAACAAAGGCTGGGGGGCGGATCGCTTCGCTCAGCTAATCGACGCTATGGCCGATGAGCCGGGCCTGCCGTTGGTTCTGGTTGGATCAACGGCGGACGAAGACGTCGCACTGGCCATTCTTTCTTCGGCTCGCCGACAGCCCGTCTCACTCGTCGGGAAAACGAATTTGAAGCAGCTCTCGGCTGTGCTGAAGCGTTGCGTTTTGCACGTCTGCGGAGACACCGGGTCTGCGCACATCGCCGCGGCTGTGGGGACGCCGGTTGTATCGATCTTTGGCAGAAGTAATCCCGCGAGGCTGGCTCCGTACGGGCAAGGAGATCTGGCCGTGCACCATCGGGAGCAGTGTGCTGTGCCCTGCAAGCGGTTTCACGAAACCGCGCCGGTCAATTCCAAACAGAAGTGCCTCGCGCCTCCGCCGGTCTGTCTTACACGCGTCACAGTCGAGGAAGTCCTGACAGCATGCGAGCAAGGCCTTGCGAGATCACGGGCCGAAGTGTAATGGCGAAGCTGGCAGATGCAAAGCGCATCCTGGTCGTCACGAAGTTCAAATATTTGGGCGATACAATCGTCGCGACGCCGTTCCTGCGCCGCCTGGAGGAGGCGCTGCCGCAAGCACAGATCACGCTTCTTGCCGGACCTGCCATTCCTGACCTGCTTAGAGGGTGTCCGTATATAACGGATTTGTGGCCGTTCGATCCGAAAACAGACGGAGGCTGGGCCGGGAACCGCAAGCTAATATGCCAGATTCAGGAGGCTGGCTTCGACGCAGCCTTCCTGATAAACCGCTCGATTCATTCCGCGGTATTAGCGGCTCTGGCCCGAATTCCAATTCGTATCGGCCATGACACCGAGCACCGAGGATTCTTGCTCACGGATCGCGTTTCATATGATTGGAACAAGCCGGATCGGCTATGCGCGCTCGATCTGCTCGAGCAGATAGGGCTGAAAGCCGAGCCTGCGCTTCCGGAGCTATGGGTTAGCGAGGACGAATCTGCTGATGCGAAGTTGCTCTTAGAAAGCAAGAGTATCGTGCCCGGCAGCTTCATCGTGGGAATCCAACCCGGAGCGAACGATCCGGAAATCCGCCAATGGGGCGCCGCGAAGTTTGCGAGTTTGGCAGACCGCCTGACCCAGGAACGCAGGGCGGCGGTGATTCTATTCGGAAGTCGCGACGAACGAGGCGAGTCCGGGCGAGTTGCAGCCGCCATGGAGACAAAGCCTTTGATACTGACTGGCGAAACGAATCTGCGACAAGCAATGGCCCTGATCTCGATGTGCGATCTCTGGATCGGTAACGACGGAGGACTGCTGCACGCGGCCGTCGCCCTCGGCCCGGCAACCGTTGGAATCTTCGGTCCCACCAAGGCGCCCCGCTGGGGCTACGATGAGCCGCGACACAAAACCGTTGTCGTCTATCCGGTAAAGCCGTCGAAAGATCCGAGAATCATACGTAATTGTTTGGGCTCGATCGATCCGGAAGCCGTCTTCCAGGCGGCAATGTCGGTGATGCCGGTGATACCGGTGAGGAGCGAATGAAAGTAGTCGGAATTATCCCGGCAAGACTGGCGGCCACGCGCCTGCCCGACAAGCCGCTGCTGGATATTGCCGGTAAGACGATGATCCAGCGCGTGTGGGAGCGCGTCATTCAGGCCGGCTGCCTGGATGAAGTCCTCGTCGCCACTCCGGACGAGCGGATACGCGAAGTCGTCCAAGGGTTCGGCGGGAAGGCGGTCATGACGCTGGCGGAACACCGATCCGGAACCGACCGGTTGGCCGAAGTCGCGGCAGGCCTGGACGCCGATGTCATTGTCAATATCCAGGGCGACGAACCCCTTATCGAACCCGATAACATTGCGGCAGCGGTCGCGCCCTTCACGCTCGAACCCAAGACGGTGATGGCCTCGCTGATGTGCGTCTGCCCCCCTGAAGAACGCGATAACGCGGCGACGGTAAAAGTCGTGCGTGATTTTGGCGGATTTGCGCTGTACTTCTCCCGCGCGCGAATTCCCTTTCCACGCAGCGAAGGCGCTGCCGTGATGCAGCACATCGGCCTCTACGCGTACCGTCGGGAATTCTTGTTGACCTTTGCTCTGCTCCAGCCGTCCCCACTGGAACAGACAGAAGGGCTGGAGCAGCTACGGGCGCTAGAGCATGGCTACCGCATCCGAATGGTGGAGGTCCCGAATCCGCCGTTATCGGTAGATACCCCGGACGACCTGGAGCGAGTACGGGCGATGTTCGGCAATCGAGATTAATCCGGCGCGCTTGACGCACCGCCGGCCAATCCGCACAATGGTTCCGCTATGAACGATAGAAATGGCGTCCGGGCACTCAGTACCGCGCTCGAATTGTCGGATTCGAACCCCGATCCGGCTAGCCTGGCTCTTCCAATTGCCGCGGAGCATTACACCGATCTCGATATCGTTGATTACGCCGCGCGAATTGACGACCTGGCTAAACGCGCGCAGAGGAAGTAAGTGTTCACAATTCGTGTAAAACGCTGATCGGCCGCGCGTAGGGGTGAAGCATTCGGACGACATAATGTATTGGAACCCGCCAACCGCTAGCCCGAATGCTTCACCCCTACCCCACGGATCGTG
>JBGPOG010000189.1:0-7808 GCA_041487935.1 Chthonomonadia bacterium
CCGCGTTCCCCGGTCCGGGCGGAATAACAAACCTGGTTACGTATGCCGGGAACCCGAATGTCAAGCCGGAAACGGTGCTTGCATTTGAGCTTGGCTACCGGACGGAGCTGAACGACCGCATGGCGCTGGACGCCACCGCATTTTACAATGTGTACGACAGCATCATCGTCAACCAATCGTCTGCTGCGCCCTTCTTTGCAATGACTCCGGCTCCGCCGCACGTGGTTATTCCCTGGTCGGCATTCAACAACGAGCATGCGGAGACCTACGGATTTGAGTTATCGTCGAGCTGGCAGGCTGCAAAGTCGTGGAAGCTCGCCCTGAGCTACAGTGCGTTCAACTCTCGGATCAGCGCTCCGGCAGTCAACCCGCTGACCGTCAACACACCCGAACACCAGGTGAGCTTACGTTCGCTCGTCAACTTATCCCATAACTTTGAATTCGATACTTCACTGTTCTGGGTTAACCGTATTGCCGACCTGGCGGTGCCCGACTATACTCGGCTCGACATGCGCCTTGGCTGGAAGCCAAAGAAGGACCTGGAGATAAGCATTGTCGGCCAGAACCTCCTGAGCCAGCGCCATAGGGAATTCGGCTTCTTCCAATTGCAGACGCCGAACCAGGTCGAACGAAGCGTTTTCGGTAAGGCGACATGGCGTTACTAATGGAATAAGAGATTGTATTATCCAAGGATTCGGTCACCAATCACAAGCGAACCGGCAATTTTATTTTTTTGATCGCAAGCGACCGATAAGTAGGATAGTACCAAACTTGTTGTAGACCTGGCAGACCTCGCCAAGAAGCGAACCCAGGAACGTCTTGCGGCATGAAGGGTTGTCAAGCAGCAGCCTTCGCCATTTGGAATAGCGTCTCATTTCGAATTACCGGAGGGCGAATCAACAACTGGAGATTAACAACCTTGGTGAGGCGGATAAGCCGCCTCGCACAATGGAAGAACCATGCCGCTAAAATCTAACTGCCTATATATTCTCACGATCGCATCGCTGCTGGCTTGCCATTCGCCGGCGAGCGCGGATGACTCGCCGATTAAGCCATCAAAATCCCAGGACCTAACTAGCCTGCAAATCGAAGATCTGATGAAGATCCAGGTTACGTCTGCAACGAAGTCAGCCCAGAATCTCTCCTCGGTACCCGGCGCGATATACGTTATTACCCACGAAGACATTCGCAGATCCGGAGCGCTCAACATTCCCGATCTTTTGCGAGCCGTGCCGGGCGTTCAGGTGGCACAGATCACGAGCCACAAGTGGGCGATCACGATCCGCGGCTTCAATGGATTGTATGCGAATAAACTCCTCGTGTTGATCGACGGCCGAAGCCTGTATAATCCGTCGTTTGCAGGCGTCTACTGGGATGACCAGGACGTGAATCTCGACGATGTCGAGCGCGTGGAGGTCATCCGCGGTCCAGGCGGAGCGATATGGGGCGCCAACGCCGTCAACGGTGTCATTAACATCATTACGAAGCACTCTAAGGATACAAAAGGTGTGACCTTCTCTTCCGGCGCCGGAAATGAAGAGACCGGGTTCGGCACACTCCGCTACGGCGGAGATGCCGGGAAAGACGCCACGTACCGTGTCTATGCTAAGTACTTCGCTCGCGATGCATCGGTCGATTCAAGTAATAACCGCGCCTTTGACGCCTGGTCCTCGGTGCGGGGCGGATTTCGATTGGACTGGGACAAGACGCGCTCGGGGAAGGTCATGCTTGAAGGAGACATCTTCCACAATTCCGCGCAAGACGCTTTCCACGTCACGGACCTGGTCCCGCCGTTCAGCCATATTCTAACGGAGAATGCGCCGTCGTCCGGGCTTAACATTTTAGGCCGATTGGAGCAAACCCCGAGGAACGGCTCGCAGGCCACTCTTCAGGCGTACTTCCAACGTACTTTCAGAGACGAAGTCTCAATCAAGGATTCGCGCGACACGTTCGATGTGGAGTTTCAGCAGCATTTGAATCGGGGTCAACACTCTACGCTTACCTGGGGATTGGGTTACAGGCGTACGTCGGACGAATTCGAAGACACCCCATTTATCTCGTTCCTGCCGCCGAAAAAGACAGACAATCTCTTTAGTGGATTCCTGCACAGCGAAACCAGCTTGAAGAACAACCTTCATTTGACGCTGGGGACAAAGCTCGAGCACAACGATTATACGGGACTCGAGGTTCAGCCTAATGCGCGGTTGTCGTGGACGCCGGATTCTCGGAGAACTTTATGGGCTTCCGTTTCGAGAGCCGTACGCACGCCGGCTCGTAACGATACAGGATTGAGCATTCCTATTGCGGCCTTTCCGGGACAGGGCGGAACAATCAATCTGCTCACGTTTTTGGGCGATCCCAACATGAAGTCTGAAGAGGTGATCGCGCACGAGCTCGGCTATCGCGCAGAGTTGAACGACAGGGTTCTGCTCGATATCGCGGCGTTCTACAACCTCTACAACAACAGCCAGACGACGGTGATGGGGACTCCGTCGTTTTCAAACACGCCGTCCCCGCACCTGGATCTTCCGCTCTTGTTCGTGAACGGACAGCACGGAAAGACCTATGGAGTCGAAATTGCCACCCGCTGGAAAGCGACAGACCGGTGGAACGTTTCTGCATCCTATTCGTGGCTGCAAGCAGAGTTGTCTCAGCCTACCGCAACCGGCCGCCCGACCAACAGCCCAAGTCATCAAGTCAGCATTGTATCGCATCTCAATCTCGCGGGCAATCTCGAAGTGGATGCCAATTTGTTTTGGGTAAATCGTATTAGGGATCTGAATGTCCCGGATTACACCAGGCTAGATCTCAGGCTTGGCTGGAACCCGTCCAAAAGCCTTGAGTTGAGCGTAGTAGGACAGAATCTGCTCAGCTTGCGCCACAAGGAATTCGGATTCTTCGACAACCAGGGTGCAACGCGTTTCGAGCGAAGCGTGTATGGGAAGGCGGCATGGCGCTACTAAAAATGAAAAACCGATGGTTGAGCGCAATCCCTTTCCGCCACCGAAAGTGGATTCGGATTCCGGCGTCCAAGGTCACGGTCGAATTCGCCCTGGTCCGTTCGCTTCTTCTAGTAACCTTGTTTGCTGCGTCCACGCGAGCGACCGCGGAAGGCGACAATCAGGAGCACGTGGTTAAAGCCGCATTTATCTACAACTTCGCAAAATTCGTGGATTGGCCGAACGGGGCTTTGGAGAGGCCGGATTCGCCGATCGTTATCGGAATTGTGGGGAAGGATCCATTCGGGCAGACCATCGACCGGGCAATCCAGGGGAAGAGTATTGGCGGCAGAGGACTGGTCGTCAAGCGCTTCGCATGGGATGCCGATCTCAAGGGATGCCAGATCCTGTTTATCGGCACATCCGAAAAAGGCAAGTTTGGCCAGCTCGCAGGAATACTGAAGGGCGCGCCCGTGCTAACGATCGGAGAGTCGCCGGGGTTCGCGGGTCATTTCGGGATCATCAACTTTATCATGGAAGACGGTCGCGTCCGCTTTGAGATCAACGCGGATGCAGCAAAGCGCGCTCGCCTGAACGTCAGCTCCAAGCTTCTCAGCCTGGCAAAGGTAGTCCCGGACTCGAAATAGCCATGAGACTAAGCAATCTGCGACTCAGACGCAAGCTAACCGTGATCACAATGCTCACGAGCGTAACCGCTCTGGTGCTTGCGAGCGTCGGATTTGTCATTTACGATCTGTCTTCATTCCGAAGCAGAGTTGTCGACGAGCAAGAGGGCCATGCGGAGATTCTCGCGGCAAACTCCACAGCCGCATTGAGTTTTCGTGATTCGTCTGCGGCAACGGAAGTATTGGCATCCCTGCGTGGAGAGTCCCAGATTGTAGCTGCGGGAATCTACACCCCCGAGGGAGCGCTTTTTGCCAGCTACCTTGGCAAGACATCCTCTGCGAATGTATTGCCTGTCAGACTCGGAAAAGATCGCATACAGCTTGACGGTGGCTTTATCAAGGTCTACAAAGAGGTAGACCTCAAGGGTGAACATCTCGGCACCCTCTATATCAAGTCCGACATGCGCGAATGGCGCCAGCGGCTGAAGAACTATGCGATCATCGTCGGGGTCCTCATCTTTGGCTCGTGCCTGTTTGCCTACGTGCTCACCTTACGTCTTCAACGAGTAATCTCCGGGCCGATTCTGAAGCTCCTATCCGCGATGCAGACGGTTTCGGCCGAGAAGAACTTCTCGCTGCGCGTTGCGAAGTCGTCGAACGACGAGATCGGCGATCTCGTAGGCGGCTTCAATACGATGCTCTCCGAGATCGAGGAGCGGGACGGCGCTCTGCGACAAGCCAACGAGACCCTCGAATCCCGCGTAAGACGCCGGACAAACGAGCTTGAAACGGCCAATGAGGCTCTTAATGCAGAAAACGCGGAACGCAGGCGAATGGAAGTGGCGTTACGCGAAAGCGAGGAGCTTTTTCGAGCGACGTTCGATCAGGCCGCGGTTGGAATAGGTCACAACAGGCTTGACGGCCGGTGGCTCCTGGTGAACGAGAAGGTGTGCGATATTGTTGGCTATACCTCAGAGGAACTTTTACAGAAAACATTCAACGACATTACCTTTGCTGACGATCGTTCGATCAGCGCTGAGAATGCCAGGCGGCTTCTAGCGGGCGAGATCGAATCGACTTCAACAGAGAAACGTTATGTTCACAAGAATGGCTCAGTGGTCTGGGTGAATGTTACGGTTTCGCTTGTCAGTAAGCCCTCGGGTGAGGCGGACTATTTTATCGCGATCATCGAAGATATCAATGCTCGAAAGCAATCGGAACAGGCGCTTAACTATCGCGCAAAACTCGCGACGCTCGCGACCGACGTCGGTCTCGCCCTTGCGGACACAGATGAGCTTCGTCCAACTCTCCAGCGATGCACACAGGCGTTTGTCAGCCACCTGAATGTCGCGTTTGCCCGCATCTGGACTCTCGATGAAACGGGCAAGGTCCTGGAGCTGCAGGCGAGCTCGGGCCTCTATACGCACATCGACGGCGGGCACGCGCGCGTTCCCGTGGGTCAATTTAAGATCGGCAAGATCGCACAAGAGCGGAAATCCCATGTAACAAACAATGTGCCGAACGATCCGCTCGTAGCGGACCAAGAATGGGTGCAGCGCGAAGGCATGGTTTCATTCGTCGGCTATCCGTTGGTCGTCGGTGACCGGCTCATCGGTGTGATCGCAATGTTTGCGCGGGAACCCCAACCGGAGGTCGCATGGGATGCGCTGGAATCCATCTCATTAACGGTTGCAATTGGGATCGAGCGCAAGCTCACAGAGGGTATGCGCATCGAAAAGGAAGCCGCCGAACAAGCGAACAGCGCGAAGAGCGAATTCCTCTCCCGTATGAGCCATGAGCTGCGCACGCCGCTCAATGCGATCCTGGGGTTTGGCCAACTGATGGAAATGCAATCGCTCGGTTCGGAAGATCAAGAGTGCATAGATCAGATCCTCAAGGGCGGGCGGCATTTGCTTTCTCTAATCAATGAAGTGCTCGACATCTCCAGGATCGATTCGGGAAACCTGTCCATCTCACTCGAGCCGGTCAGCGTCGCCGAGGTGATTGAGGAAGTCCTCAGCCTCGTGCGGCCGCTTGCCGCTCAACGAAGTGTCGTACTCTATCCCGCGCCGCATGGTGCATCCGATCTTTTCGTCATCGCCGATCGCCAACGGATGAAACAGGTGATGCTGAACTTGCTGTCCAACGCCATCAAGTATAACCGCGAAGGCGGAAGCGTCCTGATCACACATGACGAAACTACTGAGGGCAATTTGACCATCCGTGTGCGCGATACCGGTATTGGAATTGCTCCGGGATTGCTGCACAAGCTCTTTACTCCGTTTGAGCGGCTGAGTGCAGAGCAAACCGGCGTCGAAGGGACAGGGCTGGGCCTGGCTCTTGCCAGGAAACTGGTTGAGGTCATGCAGGGCAAGATCTGGGCGGATAGCGAATTCGGTATCGGCACGACCTTCTGTGTTACCCTGCCGCTCGCGGCGAACCCATCATCCGTATCGACAGTCAATGTTGAAGCGCCAACCGAACTGGACGCCGATCCGTTCGATGGAAAGCCGACGGTGTTGTATATCGAAGATAACTTATCGAACTTGCGATTGGTCGAAGCCATCTTGGGTTCGAAGGTGAATCTCGTTTCGGCAATGCAAGGCACGGTTGGCCTCGATCTCATGCGCTCGAGCGAGCCTCGCCTCGTGCTGCTGGATTTGAACTTGCCTGATATATCCGGTCAAGAAGTGCTTAAGCGAATGCGCCAAGATCCGGTGAACGCCAATATCCCCGTGGTGATCGTTAGCGCAGACGCAACCCCGAGCCAGATAGACCGCCTGCTTGCAGCCGGGGCCTGCAGCTATCTGACGAAGCCATTGGACATCAAAGAGCTGCGTGAAGTCGTGGGCCGCTACTTGCGGGCGGCCTGAGCCACGTTTGCTCGAAGCCAGGCGTCCAAATCCGAAACCCGGAACCCGTAGGGGCCGGGCCCTGTCTTGAACGCCACCTTGCCATCCTGGTCTACCGCATAGAGTCGGTCGGGCCAGGCGGCGTAGGCGCGATTGACAACATTGTCGTCGCTGTCGATCAGGGCGGGCATCGTCAACTGCAAGAGTAGGACGCACTGCTCGAGGTTCTTCAGTCGATCTGCCGTGGAATAGGTCTGCGGGATTATACTGAGCGTCTTGCCTCCATCCTGCGCCGGCACAAAGAGAATTGAGTCGGGATGCGCTTCCCGGATGTAGACCAGCAGGAATTCGACACGATCCTTGTACGCCTGGTATAGCTTTTCGAGCGCCCCAGCCTGGGTGCGGAAGGGCGGTCAAGTGTAGCTCCCGAAGATGAGAACCACCGGTTTCTTGCCCCGAAAGTCGGAAAGCCGAATCTTCCCTTTGCCTTCTTTGGTAATCAATTCAAAGTCCGGTGCAAGGTCGCCTGCCTTTGTCAAATCCTCGTTGACGCGCTCGTCGAATGCCGGAGGTGTGTTCTGCTCCGCCGCCGAACCATTTTGCTGTCCACGCCCCTTCCCGGCCGGCTGTAAGTCGAATCCTGCCGCTTTTGCTGTCGCAATGACCTTCTCCGGATCCGCCGAGCCTCCACGAATTCCCAGCCGAGTCATGTCTCCGAGAGTCATGACCTGAAATTCACCGATACCGCTCACGGACTGGACGGTCTTCCGCAGATTCTCCTCGTCCTCAGGTCCCTTTACTCCATTAACACTGAACATACGAATCCCCGAGGAAGAGCTCAACGGCTTCAAGGAGTACCCGGCGGATTTCGCCGCAGCGGTCAGGATCTCGTCATCCATCGCTCCTTGAACCGTAAGCGTCGCGCCTCCTCCGACCCTTCGAACGACTGTTTGCTCGACGCCGGCCACCTTGCCGATGGCCTCGCGCAGCTTGGAGACGTCTTTTTCCGCCGGTGAACCCGAAGCGACGAATAATAGTGACCGTCTCAAATCGAACCCGGCCGTCTTCGCGATTGAGACCAGAGCAGCGACTCTGACTTCTCCCTGAACTCGGACAGTCAGCCCCGCTCCGGAGCCGATGGTATCTACTTGCTCGACACCCTCGGCCTTTTGGAGCGCTTTCCGCAGGCGCGCGGCGTCGGCCTCAGCGGTCGGGCCCGATACGTTGAAGGTCCGCGATGGCGCAGGCCGGAAGTCAAACCCGGCGGACATGCCGGCCATGGATACCGCGTTGGCTTTCGCGTTTCCCACAACACGGACGATGAAGTTCCCGGATAAGGCTCGGAACTCGATCTGCTCCACCCCGGCGACCTTGCCGAGCGCGTCTTTAAG
>JBGPOG010000190.1:0-7783 GCA_041487935.1 Chthonomonadia bacterium
GGCGCTGCCGGAAGCAATCCGAAAGGCTGAAGGCGATATTGCATCAAAGGTAAGCAAACCGGATCGCACTGCAGACGACCGGCAGAAGGCTCGCGGACTCATTGTTCTACGCGAAAAGTGGTTGCGGTTATCGGAAGCCGCTGCAAAGATGCCACACTGTGATTTCCACTATCGCTACCAATTAGGTCCGGACCTGATGCTGCCTGAATTCGCAACCTTGCGCCAAATTACCAGATTGTTAGCGGCTCGCGCCATTCTCGAAAGCGATGACGGCCATCCTGAAACGGCTCTATACACGCTTGCGATTGGGGCACAAATCGCGCGCCACATGAGTGAAACGCCGATTCTCATTGCTGTGCTAGTAGATGTGGCTATGAAGGCAATTATCCATCGTGCTTTTGTAACGATTATGTTTGCAAACCGGGATCGGCCTGATATTGTAATAACAGCGTTGGGGGCAAGCCATGGATTAGAGTCTCCGCCAAACCTGCTTGCTGCAATGCGTGGAGAGGTCATTATGGGAAGAGCCGCGGTCGATATCGTGAGGCGCGAGCACAGTTCCAGCAGGTTCATTCCGGAAGCGTTGAGGAACAAGGCCCAGGAGGAGGATCTCCGCAATCAGATGACCGATGCGTGGGACGTGCGCTTCCTTCAATACCAGATCCCCGCATTCCGGGCCATCAAAGCGTCTCGAGGCGACGCTATGACGACATACCGATCACTAAGAACCCTTGAATCACGAGACGAGTCTTTCTCAGGTAAAGCTACCTACGAGCTTAACGAGGTGTTAATTGCGGTCTACTCCCAGGCAGCGCTCAAGATGGCCCGTTGCGCTGCCGAGCGTGACCTCCGAACAACACTCATAGCCATCGTCAAATACCGCCAGCAGCACGGTCAATACTCCGACAATCTCTCCCAGCTCCCTGTGCCCATCCCAAATGACATCTTCACCGGCAAGCCGCCCATCTACCGCCGGACGCCGGACGGGTTCATTCTTTACAGCGTTGGGGAGAACTTCAAGGACGACGGCGGAAGAGCGAAGGAGAGCGTGAAAGACAAGAAGGACACGGATATCGTGGTTCAGTTCCCGGTGCGTTAGTTCGCTCGCGCTTGGGTCCGATGTAACAGTTCACGCTTTGTGAGAGTACGCGCCAGACAGCTCACTTGGGAGGGCGAGCGTCCCGCGAGCCGCAACATCACAAATTAGTCGGCGTCTTGCAACATTGCGGCTCGCGGGACGCTCGCCCTCCCAATCTAGTCTCAAGAAGTGTGAACTGTTACGGTCCGATGCTCGCGTTGACTTGCCTCCCTTAAACCCTGTATACTTTACATGCTATTTTTAGAACTGCCCGGCGGCTAATTTCCGGGCTGGAGGCGTGCAACTCTTTGGACATAATCTACGTTAAGGGCGGCGGCAGGCTCGAGGGTCGAGTGCGCGCCAGCGGAAGTAAAAACGCAACCCTGGCGATTATGGCCGCCGCCGCATTGGCGGACGGCAAAGTCGTCCTTACCAATATCCCCCGCATCGACGATACTCAGACGATGGTCGATCTCCTGAACGACCTGGGAGCGCCCACCCGGTTTACGAACAATTCCACGGTTCAGATCGACGGGTCGGCAATCCACCGTCTGGAAGCGCCTTATGAACTGGTCCGCAAGATGCGGGCCTCCTTTTGCGTGCTGGGCCCCTTGCTGACACGGTTCGGCTTCGCTCGCGTTCCGGTGCCTGGAGGGTGCGACATTGGCGCGAGGCCGGTCAACTTCCATATCGACGGCCTCAAGCGGTTGGGCGCGCAAATCCACGTGGACCACGGCGTTTACACAGCGGAATGCCGGAAGCTGAAGGGCACAAATATCTACCTCGATTTCCAGAGCGCAGGCGCCACAACCCACTTGATGACCGCGGCATGTCTCGCCGAGGGGACGACGGTCATCGAAAACTGCGCCGCCGAGCCGGAAGTTGTAGATCTTGCAAATTTCCTGAAAGCGCTGGGCGCGAAGATAAATGGCGCCGGGACGACCACGGTGACCGTCGAAGGTGTCGAACGTCTTGGCGGAGCTGAATACCCGGTCATCGCGGATCGAATGGAAGCCGGTACGTTCGCCGTTGCAGCAAGCATCACGCAGAGCGATATACTTATCGAAAACGCAACTCTCGACCATATGCGGCCTGTCATCAACAAATTAACAGAATCGGGCGTTCAGGTTAAGGTCGACTCGAACGGTCTTCGCGTGTCGTGTAACCGGCGACCGAAAGGAATCAACCTCAAGACTTCTCCCCATCCTGGCTTTCCTACGGACATGCACCAGCCGTTCGCAGCAATGCTGGCGACGGCAAATGGGACTTCCGTCATCACAGAAGGGGTCTACGAGAGCCGGTTCCGCTACGTCAACGAGCTGCTTCGCATGGGCGCCAACGTACAGGTGGCAGGGCGGATGGCCGTGATCGAAGGGATTGACCGTCTTACAGGCGCGCAGGTCACCGCCACGGACCTTCGTGCGGGCGCAGCCCTCATTTGCGCGGCGCTGGCGGCAGAAGGGGAGACTGCAATCTCCGAAGTGGAACACATCGACCGCGGATACGACAACATCGTGGGCAAACTGCAAGGTTTGGGCGCCTCGATCTGCCGAACGCGAGAAGCGTAGGGGGCGGCCAATTGTTTTCTCTAACTCCTGAGATCGGCATCGATCTCGGCACAGCCAACATCCTGATCTACGTTCGCGGCAAGGGAATCGTGCTGCGAGAACCCAGCGTGGTCGCCATCGCGAGCGTATCGAAAAAAGTGCTGGCTGTCGGCGAAGAAGCCCGTCTCATGATCGGGCGGACGCCGGGGAATATCGTCTCTATCCGGCCAATGTCGGACGGTGTGATTGCGGACTATACCACTACCGAGAAGATGCTCGAGCACCTCATCATGAAAGTAGTGGGACGCAAAAGGCTCTTCAAGCCTCGCGTATTGATCTGCGTGCCGTCCGGCGTCACCAGCGTCGAGCGCCGGGCCGTGCTGCAGGCGGCCAAAGAGGCAGGCGCGGGCGAGGCCTATACGATCGAGGAGCCGATGGCGGCTGCGATCGGGGCAGGGCTTCCGATTTCGACGCCTGGCGGAAATATGGTGGTGGATATCGGCGGCGGCACATCGGACATCGCCGTGATTTCGCTCGATGGCATCTGTCTTTCGAAGAGCCTCCGCGTCGGCGGCAACAAAATGGACGACGTGATCATCCGGCACATCAAAAACGTGTACAATTTGATGATCGGCGAACGGACTGCCGAAGAGATAAAAATCAAGATAGGCTCCGCCTATCCGCTGGACCAGGAAACAGTGATCGACGTTCGCGGGAGGGATCTCGTCGCCGGATTGCCGCGCACGGTTCAAGTGACCTCCGAAGAGATTCGTGAGGCGCTTGCCGAGCCGGTGACGCAGATTGTGGAGCGCGTCAAGTCCGTATTGGAGCAAACGCCTCCCGAACTTTCAGCCGACATCATCGAGCGCGGTATATGGCTTACCGGCGGCGGAGCGCTGTTAAGGAATCTCGACAAACTCCTCTCGGTCGCCACCGATATTCCGGTCCACGTCGCGGAAGACCCGCTATCTTGCGTCGCAATCGGCACCGGCCGCGCTCTCGAAGAGCTTCGGGCAATCCGGCAGAGCGACGGCAGCCAGGTGGTCAGCGGCTATGCTTGAAAAGTGCGATCGCTCGCCTGCGAGTGATACACGAAGGGATCCAGCATGAAGTTAACGCGATGTAATCTCTCTTTCAGCCTGACCGCCGTTGTTATTTCGGCGGCGGCATACGCACAGACCGCAACAGACGTGCCGAAAACCCACTGGGCTAGTTCGGCGGTCGCGGATGTCGTTTCTCACGGCGTGATGCCGGTCTCCGGCGGCAAATTCGAGGGAGACAGACCGGTCACTCGGACGGAGTTAACCGTCACTTTGGCGAAGTTCGCCAGGTCGTTGGAGAAGGGCGCATGGCCGAAGATCGACGGCAAACCCGTCAAGTCCCATGAAATGGGCGCATCCGACGCCGCCAGGCCCGTAACTCGTTATGAGCTTGCAGCGCTGATTAGCCGTATTGCGGGATTAATCGTAAAGGGATTGCCCTCAGCTACCGGTAAGACATTTAACGGTTCAGAGGCTCTGCCGGACCGTCCAAAGATAACCGTACCGAAAGCTGACCCGGCGTACGAATCCGTGGCTTATCTCGTAAAGAACCGTATGGCATTCGGCGCATCGGTGGCGTTGAGGCCAGGTCCGGCCAAGGTCACTCCAAAGGAAACCTCGGATGCGATCGCGATCATGATCGCAGGCCTGAACGACCGCCTTACCGACGAGCTCCAAAACAAAGAAGATCCCGGCTCGCCGCCGAAACATAAGGACTAGGGGTTAGGGTCTAGGGGCTAGGGTCCGGCCTAACTGCGGGCATCGTTGAGAGCACTCGATAATTCGGTTTTCCAAAAGTTCCGGTACCTTTTGCCGATACATGTGGGAATGTGAATCACCCTATCGGAGACCCTAGCGCCCAGCCCCTAATCCCAAAACCCTGCCCTATGAACTGCGTCAATCACCCCAAAGTCGAAACGTTTCTGCGCTGCGGTAAGTGCGACAAGCCGATCTGCACCGAGTGCATGCTGATCGGCCCCGCAGGAACTCGTTGCCGCGACTGCGCCTCCATGCGCTCCAGCTCGCTCTACCAGGTTTCCATAGACCGGCTGGCGCTGGCCGTTCTCGCGGCGGTCCTTCCCGCGGTGTTCGGCGGTTACGTGATCGCGGCAGGATTCCGTTTCGGTTTCTTCGTCTTGTGGCTGGCGCTATTCTTTGGAGCGGGCATCGCGGAGATTGTTTTGCGCGTGACTGGCCGCAAGCGCGCAAGGAGCCTGGAGGTGGCGTCCGGAGCCTGTGCGTTCTCTGGAATGCTATTCGGCCTGGCGATCTATCTTCTAACGCATGGTGCAACGCCGGTTGCTTCGGTTGTTGTAGCTTTTCTCACAGGCCATCCGTTTTATGCGTTGAGTATTGGCGTAGCCGTTTTCGGCGCTGTGAGCCGGATCAGGTTCTACTGAGTAGGATTGGACTGTGCGGATTCCGGTAATAACTTAGTAAGTTTCATCTCCGCTCGGTCGACTTCGGCCTTAAACCGGGAGATATCGGCTTGCACTTCGGCGCGGTCAGCGGATCGGCCGGCTTCCAGGCGGGCTAGACGTTCGAGGAGATCCGTTAGCTGAGAATCCATCCGCTCGAGCCTCCCGCCAATAGTTGACCGAATGTCGCGGACTTCCTCAGTTATTGTGTCGAGTCGTTGAATCAGAGTTGCATACTCTTGTAGCGTCTGTATAATGCTAGTCGGGCTGAGTGCTCGAACCATTTACCGCCTCGTGCAGGATGGACTTAACGTAGTCTTGAACTTCGGCCTCTGCTTCTTCGGCCTTCGTCTTCAGCCTGTCGTAGTCCTGGGTTTCATTGCCACTCCATACAACATCGAGCCGCCGAATGTCCTCCATAGCTACATGATCGTAGTCATCGGGACTGGCCCAGTAACATCTCTTACAGGTCTCCGGCGCCAGTAACGCAAGGAAATTCGGGCAGTGCTCACAAGACCAGGACTTGGCCCGATTCGCTGACCCACTCAGGAGCATGTAGTGTTCGATTTTGCGATTCTTCTTAGCATCTTCGCCGACGACCCTGAATGGGATCCGGTGGTCGACCTGGAGATAACGGTCTTCGAGCAATTGGCCTGTGATTGCACACTTGCTTCCGTCTCTGGCCACTAGCTTGCCTTTGAATTCCTTCGAAATCGTCGATCTGCCCTGGAACGTGCCAGCCTTTGCGGTTGTCGGGTCGCCAAACCTGTAGGCCGCAATTGCGCGCCCGTACTTGCCTGTTGCTTTGAACGTCTCAATTGGAATACCGTTGTCGCGAACATCTCCGATGGCTCTTGGCGGGTGGTTGTATCCGTAGACGTCTTTAAGTTCCTCTGTTGTGATGTGCCCGTGCGCGAGAATGTGGTCAATGACGGTCTTGGCGCGCTTAGCCGTTATTGTCTTAAGGCGTTTGACAAAAGCTGAAGAGAGTTTGGGCTTGCTCATAACGTTGCGAAGAGGTCTGCTTGCTGAGCGCGCAAGCTGACCTGTCGTGGAATCTTGATATCGGAGGTTTTCCATAACGCTGGGGAAATGTAAAGCGACTCGCACGTGTCCTCGCCTCTTCCCAGGAGCGTCGCTTGACTGGAGCGGCCAACATGGATCTCAATGTGCGCAAGTTCGAGGGATTCTGGCATTGCCTCTCCATAGGAGCGCTCACCCAAGCGGCCATCGTAACTAACGATGAATGGCACTTCCCGTCTGTTCAACGACTCCAACGACACAACGAAGTCATTATGTCGGACACCTTCAATGTATCTTGGGTCGCGATTAACACAGACACCCTGGTACGGCGGATCCATATAGACCACATCGTTCGGCGTGCACATGTCCAGACACTCTCGGTAATCTCTGCTAGTGAGTTCCGTCCGGCCACGCAGGAGCGAGGAAGCCCCAATTATGTTCCATCGCATAGTCTCAGGCCTAGTTCCGAGCCGTCGGTTATCAGGGCCCTGATTGAATTCTCCGTTCGCGTTGTAGCGGATCGAGGCCTTGACACATCTAGCCAATAGGAAAAGAAACTGAGCAGGGTCTTGGGTTTTGTTGAACTCACCACGTACCAAGTTGTAGTAGCCCTGCGGGTCGTCCAACTGTCGCCCCCAGATTTGCTCGTATTCGTGGCTTAGTCCCTCGGGATCGCTAAGAATTCGTTCCCACAACGCCATCAATGGCGCATTTACGTCATTTAGAGCAAAAGCTTTCGCTCGTCTTGCCTGCGCAGCGGCTAACGATATAGCAGCCGATCCCGCAAATGGCTCGATAAGGCGATCGGTTTGGCCTTTCAGATAGCCGAGTATGGCCGCCGCAAGTTTGCGTTTGCTACCTTGATAAGGGATTGGATGAGGTATGGACATGGTAGCCGTCAGTATACCGTTCTGCATGCCTCTCAAGGCAAGAGGGAAGCTACTAATGCTTTGGCGCTGCTCCGATTACTCTCTGGCACGTGGCGCCTGCCCATTTGTCCTGGATCGTCGCTTCGTAGCTCGGGTCCCTGTCATCCTCCGATACAACGCATTGGAAGACAAAGCAATTCAGAACGGCATGGCTGGCGAAGTGCAAGCCGGCGTATTGGCAGACCAATTTCAGCAGGCAAATCCGCCCCCTAATCACCATCCAACTGGCTTCGATACATGACTCCTATGAGACAGTGCATGATCCTGGCCCCAGCGCAATATCGCTGCGCGTCCTGAATTGTCGGAGGATAGGGCTAACCACGCAAGCCGGCCCTTTCGCGAACGTCGAGCTCTCACCGAACATTGCAAATCCTCAGGGAGACCTTTCGCGTGAACGACAAAAAAAACCGAAGAATCACAACTATTCCCCCTTGACAACCTCCCAAACCCGCATTATACTAGACATATCCTGACTATCAAAGGAGAACTATTCCGCGGCAACAACCGCGCAGTTTAGCCGTATGGGTTGCAGGCTCGGTACCTGCATACGAGCAGTCTGGAAATCTCGGTACTCGGTACTCGGTATCCGGTGCTAAGTCCTCGGTTGGGAAGCGGCCTGAGGGCCTCAACCCGCCTTTTGCCCTGCGGGGCGGTCGTGCATATACTGGTTTGCGGTCTTACAACATATTGCTTCGCGGTCGTACAACACAGATGGGGCGCGGTCCGGCGTTTACCAAGCAGCGATAAA
>JBGPOG010000191.1:0-7751 GCA_041487935.1 Chthonomonadia bacterium
ACCTACGCCACACTCGATGAGGAGGATAGGGTTAAGCTAAACGACTCTATCATACATGCAACTGTAATCAAGCAGGAGTCACCCGAAGACGACGATACTAGTGTCTACCATGTATTCGAGAGGCTCAACGCCGGCGGGCTCAAATTGTCGGCCCAGGAGATTAGAACTGCTGTTTACCATGGCGATATGATCGACTTGGTTCGAGAGCTTAACGACCATGAGCCTTGGAGGGAGATGTTCGGACCGCGCAACAAGAGGCTAAAAGACCAGGAATTGATTTTGCGTTTCCTCGCGTTGTTCAACAATATTGACGATTATGAACGTCCGATGGCAGAGTTCCTGAATAAATACGCCGGCAAATATCGAGTTTGTTCCAGAGAATTGAGGCTCCAGTCGCAAGATCTCTTCGTAAGCACGATTGATGAAATAAAGAATAGCATTGGTCGCGCCGCCTTCAGACCAGAGCGGACACTGAATGCCGCTGTTTTCGATGCTGTCATGGTCGGCCTTGCGCGACGATTGTCTTCGAAAAACGGGCTGACCCGCGAGCAGATCAGGGCGGCCTACAACAGCCTACTCAAAGATGCTGAGTTTGAAGCAGCAATAGTGCATGCGACTTCCGACGAAAAGAATGTCCTTACGAGAATCAACCGATCTACGTTCTTGTTCTCTAAGGCATGATGAAAAACCAGGAGATTTCGCGAAGATTGCAGACACTGACCGACTTGCTTTCAAGGGCTTCGAAGGCATGCGGAGAGGATGCGGAAATGTTATCCCATTGGGCGAAATATCTCTGCGTCTTACATGCCGGCCCTCTAGAAACTGCCATTGAGCAGTTGTTTACGGACTTCGCAAAAAGAGCCGCTAGCTCCCCGGTTGCCAACCATGTGCGAAGCACGCTTTCTAGCATTCAGAATCCAAAGGCCGCCAAGTTCGTAGACGTTGCTAGATCGTTCAAGTCCGACTGGGCAGTTCGCCTTGAGCAGTATATGGAGCAAGATGGGAGAAAAGATGCGATCGATTCGATAATGGCCAACAGACCTTCGATCGCTCACGGCAGGCATTCGGGCCTCACACTTGCCAGACTGAAGGAGTACATCGGTAAGGAGGTCCTGGTTCTAGAGTTTATTGAGAACCTGTTATTAACTTAATGGATTGAGCAAACTCGTTTATTATCTACTTCCGTGTGTGTTCACCCTCGCGCTCGTATTATCGGCGATCCAGCTAAGCGCTTCGTCTCGAGCTGACGAGCCACCGGTGATTCCGGTTGGGCTTGACGCCTACCGCATGTGGGACCGCTGGCCTTACCAGCGCATCGGCGTTCGGGCCTACATGCGCTCGACCTACGACCGTACCGGCGGAAATGAGGGCGCGGACGCCAGCCACTTTCTCTACCAGCTTGCCGACGATAACAACGTATCGCTGGACGTCGAGGGGCCGGGCGTGCTCTACTTCGTCCGCACCAACCACTGGCACGGCAGCCCCTGGCGATACACGGTCGACGGCAAAGAGCACATCGTCCTGGAGACGAGCACCGCCGATCCCAGCCACCCGGTCGAGGACTCCACTTTCATCCCCAAGGAGCTCTTCCCGCCGCCGCTGGCTTACACCTGGTCGACCACAAAAGGCGCGGACCTGAACTGGGCGCCCATGCCGTTCGAGAAGTCCCTCCGCATGGGGTATTCCCGGACACATTACGGCACCGGCTATTATGTTTACCACCAGTTCGTACCGGGGACGAAGCTGTCTCGGCCCATTAAGGCTTGGGACGGAACCAAGCGCCCGGATAACCGAATTATCGCGCTGTTGTCGCGGAGTGGTTCGGACATTGCGCCGAAATACGATGGTGTAACGACCAAGTGTGGCAGTGGGAGTGCCGTTCCGTCTCCAGACGGTTGGCGTCTGCCAATCCAGCAGATCACCGAAGCGCCATCCACGCTTCGGGCTCTGGAATTCAGCGCGCCGCGCGAGCACGCACTAAGCCTTGGCCGGTCCCGGCTGCGTATCTGGTGGGATGGGCGGAAAGAGCCCTCTATAGATGCGCCCCTTGCGCTGTTCTTCGGCGCCGGCACGCTTTACAACCGCGACAATCGCGAGTATCTGGTCAAGGCGTTTCCGGTCAACATAAGGTTTGATAAAGAGAAGGTGCGCCTTTCCTGTTATTTCCCAATGCCGTTCTTCAAATCGGCGCGCTTCGAGTTGACCGGTAATGGCACGCCCATTCCGGACTTGCAATACAACTACCGCTACCAGCGATACAAGGGTCCGATAAATCACGCCGGCTACTTCCACGCCACCTACCGCGATATCCCAACTCCCGAGCGCGGCAAGGACATGGTCCTGCTGGACACGCGGGGGATCGAAGGCTCGCAGGACTGGAGCGGCTCGTTCGTAGGTATGTCCTGGATTTTCTCGCACGACGCCAACCTTGGCACGCTGGAGGGCGACCCGCGCTTCTTCTTCGACGACAGCCAGAGCCCACAAGCGCAAGGCACCGGCACGGAAGAGTGGGGAGGAGGAGGCGACTACTGGGGAGGCCGGAACATGACGCTGCCGTTTGCCGGCCACCCCTGCGGCGCAAGAGACGCGAAGAGCGCGAAGAACGAGGAAGACAAGATCGAATCAGCCTACCGCTTCCTGCTCGCTGACCTCATGCCCTTCGGCAAGAACGCCCGCATCCAGCTAGAGCACGGCGGGACGAACGAGTCGACGGAACACTATGAGTCGGTGGTTTACTGGTACGGGCTGCCCTCGCCATCGCTGGTGAAGACTGATACCCTGAAAATCGGTGATCGTGCGAGCGAATCCGCCCATCGTTACTTCTCCCCAAGCGCTTCCGCGTCTTATGAGATCGACTCGCGGTATGAATGGGGGGTGGACCATTTGGGACCGGTCGAAATCTATCCGTTGCACAAAGACATTGGCCGGACGACTACCGGCGCATCGAAATTCAGTCTCAAGCTCGAACCGAACAATTGGGGCGTGATGCTGCGGCGAAAGTTGGATTATCAGTATCCTAACCAGCGGGCGGATGTGTATGTGGCCGATATAGAATCGTCCTCGCCGTCGTACTCGGACTCTAGCGCCAAAGCCGTTGCTCGACAACCGAGCACGAGTACGAGCACGAGTACGAGTACGAAATGGCGCAAGGCGGGCATATGGTACTCCGCAGGCTCCAATACCTGCGTCTTTTCCAACCCGCGCGAAGAGCTCGGCGCTACGCAGCACATCGCCCAGACTTCCAACCGCCGTTTTCGCGATGACGAGTTCTTGATCGGCCGCAATCTGACGCGAGGCAGAAAGGCGATCCGCGTCAAAATAGTCTTTACGCCTGTCAAGCGTCCGCTATTTTCGGGTCATCCAATCCCGCCGCTCGCGTGGAGCGAAATACGGTATGATGCGTATTGTTTCGTGATGCCAAAAGCGCCCGACCTGAAAGGATCGCCATGATTAAGCTTGCCCTTATCGCGGTTACCGCGGTTGCGACGGCCGCCGGCATACTTGGCGCAGGGCCGAATTCCCGTCGGCCTAATTCCGATGGTGATCTCCGCTACTGGCTCCAAAACATGGTCTGGCATCACCATTTTACGAACGAAGAAATACGGGAAGCCACAGCTCTCTCAGACGACGAAATCAGGGCGGCGGTCAAACGGCTCGAGATTTCCCCGCAGAACCGTCCAAAACGCAAGCCCGGCGACCCGCTTCTCGTTCTACCGTATCCAGGTGGAAGGCACCCGCGAATCGGGTTTTTGGACGGCGCGGTCGATCCCCAGCGGGAGACGAAAGTCAGCATCTTCACGCCGTGGAATGATTCCAGCTACGTTGTAGTAGACGTTCCGGAAGCGATTTGGTCTAATTTGGGGCTAACGTATTTGGCGCACACGCACGTGCCGACAGTCTGGAGCAAACAAGGGATCGAGCTGCCCAAGCTGGAATGGAACCGGCGGAAGGACGGGACGTTCGACATCGAGCGGAAGCTCCCGAATGGGATCAAGTTCGGAGCAAAGGTTATTCCGAAGCGCGAATGGGTGGATTTCGACCTGTGGCTGACCAACGGAACGAAGGAACCACTCTCAGACCTTCGCGTCCAGAGCTGCGTCATGCTCAAGGGCGCGGCCGGATTCACAGCGCAAACAAATGACAATAAGCTATTCAAGAAGCCTTACGCAGCGGTCCACTCGGATGACGGCAAGCGCTGGATCGTCACCGCCTGGAGCAACTGCGACCGAGCCTGGGGCAACGCGCCGTGCCCCTGCCTGCACTCAGACCCCAAGTTCCCTGATTGCGCCCCCGGCAAGACGCAGCGGCTGCACGGGCGCGTCTGGTTTTATGAGGGGGAGGACATTGAAGCTGCCCTGGGGCGGTATCGACCATGAACTCATTGAGCGTACAGTCCGCGAAGGCGGACTTGGCAATGCGTAGTCGCGAGTTGACTCGCCGGGATTGCCAGACCGCCTCAGCTTTTCGAAATCACGAGATCCTGCCATCGGCCGTCGGGTGTTTCGTCCGCAGCCTGGCTGTTCTCGCAATTCTCTGTCTACCATTCTCATTTGGTCGTGGCGCCTCAATCGCGACAGCGGCCCACAAGCCGGGCGCCAAGCTGAACGTCCTCTTCATCTCCGTCGACGACCTGAACAACGCCCTCGGCTGCTACGGGCATCCGCTCGTGAAGTCGCCCAACATCGACCGCCTCGCGAGGCGAGGAGTGCGCTTCGATCGGGCATACTGCCAGTTTCCATTGTGCAATCCAAGCCGGGCGTCGATCATGACCGGCCGCAGGCCGGATACTACCGGCGTCCAGGATAACAGCGTCTTTTTTCGCAAGAACCTTCCGGATGTCGTTACGCTGCCGCAGGCGTTCATGAATCAGGGATACTTCACGGCGCGAGTGGGCAAAATCTTCCACTACGGCGTGCCGAACCAGATCGGAACCAGCGGAATGGACGATCCGCCATCCTGGAACGAGTTCGTCAATCCGCAGGGCAAGGACTTCGACCAGGGATCGCGCGTACACAATCCCACGGGCGAGCGGAACATCGGCGGCGCCTTAACCTGGGCGGTGGCCGATTCACCTGGTGAGGATCAAACTGACTATAAGGTCGCAAGCGAAGCCATCCGCCTGATGGAGCGGCACAAGGACCGGCCTTTCTTTCTGGCCGTCGGGTTCTATCGTCCGCACGTGCCTTGTATTGCGCCTCAGGATTACTTCGGCCGGTATCCGTTAGACGAAATAGCACTGCCGAAAGAGCCGGCGGACCGCCTCGCCAAGATTCCCTTTGCTGCACTAACCTCGCAAAGACCAAATTATGGACTGGACGATGCACCCTGCCGGGAGATGATCCGAGCTTATTATGCGAGCGTCACCTTCGTGGATTCGCAGGTTGGACGAGTGCTAGATGCCCTGGAACGGCTGAAGCTGGCTGACAATACAGTCGTCGTCCTATTCGGCGACCACGGCTGGCTTCTTGGCGAACACGGCCAGTGGCAGAAGATGAGCTTGTTCGAGGAATCGGCACGGGTGCCACTGGTGATCTATGCGCCAAAAATGAAAGGGAATGGCAAGGCTTGCGGTAGAACTGTAGAGCTCGTTGACCTCTATCCGACGCTGGCGGAGATATGTGGCGCCCCGGCTCAACCCGGACTCGAGGGCAAGTGCTTGAAGCCGTTGCTGGAGAACCCGCGGGCTGTTTGGAACAAGCCCGCCATTACACAAGTGACTCGGCGAGACGGCTCCAGGAGTTTCCTTGGGCGCACGGTCAGAACCGAGCGGTGGCGATACACGGAGTGGGACGGCGGAGCAAAGGGTGTGGAGTTATACGATCACGACCGCGACCCACACGAATCCCGCAATCTCGGCGGTGACCCATCGTCTGCGAACGTTGTTACGGAACTCAAGAACTTCATAGTCCGGAAATAGCCGGTTTCTTCAGCGCCGCACTCGCATAGATTACGCGTAATACATCCAGCAGGTTTTGCATAACCGCGGGCATCGGGGCTTTGAATTCCAGGCGCTCGCCCGTACGCGGGTGGTCGAACGAAAGGCGGTATGCATGCAGCGCCTGGCCATCGAGGGCTTCTACCGCTTCCGCGATCCTTTTGCGGTCCGAGAGGGAAATCTTATCAGTCTTAATTTTGCGTATGCCGCCATAAACCGGATCGCCGACCACGGGGTGCCCGATGTAACTGCAATGAACGCGAATCTGGTGCGTTCGGCCGGTTAAGAGCTTTGCTTCCACGAACGAGAAATCATGAAACCGCTCGCGGACGCTCAACTCGGTAATTGCGCCGCGAGAGTTCTTTGTAATCACGGCCATTTTCTTGCGATCGTTCGGGTGCCGGCCGATCGGAGCATCGATCTCCGCTCTGTCGAACTTTGGCGAGCCCCACAGAATGGCTTCGTATCTACGTTCCGCCGTTCGGCCCTGAATCTGAGACTGCAGGGAACGGTGCGCCTCGTCCGTCTTGGCGACAACCATCAGACCTGAAGTATCCTTATCCAGCCTGTGCACGATTCCCGGACGAAGCTCCCCGCCGATGCCGGAGAGGTCGTCCGAGTGGCCGAGCACGGCATTCACGAGTGTCCCCGAGGAGTGTCCGTGCGCCGGGTGGACCACCATTCCGCGCGGCTTGTCAATCACCAGCAGGTCGGTGTCTTCGAAGACGATCTCGAGTGGAATGTCCTCGGCCCCGATGGACGACGGTTTTGGCTCAGCCGGTTCAGCCGAGATTCGGTCTCCTGCCCGGAGCTTAAGGCTCGCCTTCGCGCGAAGACCATTGACTGATGCAAGTCCAGCATCCAACAGACGCTGCGCCTCCGCCCGCGACTTGCCGAGGGCCTCCGCAAGGACCTGGTCCACCCGCTTGCCCGTGTGTATTTCGCCGGCCACCAATTCGATCATTCGAATTACCTCTCACCCAATTCTGGCATATCCGGTATGATAGCTCGAAGGAAAACCAACCAGGTTGTTTGAATTGTCACGGAACGGAAATCTCAGCTAAGGGAGGTAATTGCAAAACTCGACAAAGCGTACGTATCCCGTCATCCTGAACGGAGTGAAGTCCATACGGACCCGTACCGGGGGATCTGTTTTTGATCTCACAGATCTTTCGGTGCCGGGCTAAAAGCGGATGCTTCACTCCGTTGTGCATGACGGCAGTGCGACTTTTGCAATTACCTCATAAGACAAATTCACAGCAGCCGGTCCGCCCCTGCTGCGAGGGAGAGAGTGACATGTTCCTTCGTGCGCATCGAAATCGGGGAAGCGCGGCCTTGGTTCTCTGCGCTGCCGCAATCGTATTGCTCCTCGTCACATCGGCCAGATCTAATGCCCAGCGTGGCTTCTTTTCCGGCGGGTTCGGCCATTCACACGGATTTAGCCACGGCGGATTTGGCGGTGGGTTCCACAGCTTCGGCTTTGGGCGCCCGCACAGCTCGGTCTTCTTCTCATTCGGACTGGGATACTACCCGTCCTACTATTCGTATCCGTATTACCCCTATTCGTATCCGGTCTACTACCCCGTCTATTCAAGCCCGCCGCCGACCTACGTTTATCGGGACGACTACCGGTTAGACCCGGTTCCGACCGTTCGGAGAGAGCCCGACCGGAGAGAGCCCGACCGGAGAGAGCCCGACCGAACGCCGTCGGGTGATGACGATTATTATCTGCACCGAAAGCCGCCGGCGCCCAAAGACCCTATGTTGACGAGCACGATTTCCGACATCGAGAAGGCGTTCCGCTCGAATGACATCG
>JBGPOG010000192.1:0-7735 GCA_041487935.1 Chthonomonadia bacterium
CGAACGAGCTCATCGACGGCGAAAGTATCCAAATCGGCCGTGTTCGGGTTGCGATACTCCGTTGTGAGGTCCGAAGTGGATTGAATCGGCGGATGGTTCATGAGTTCAATTTCGAGTACGCAGCCGGATCACGATCGCTGGAGGAATATCGTTGAAATTCGACCACGATAAGTGATTGGAGTCGCCGGCGCTCGGGCTAAAAGCAGGCTCGTCGAACGCATCCAGGACAAAGCCGGCGGCAAAGAATGGCCGCAGGAAAAGATTTAGTGGCCGATGGAAATAAGGATGCAGCTCCGGTTGGCCGGGAATTCCCACCCCGCGATAAGAGAACGGAGTGACGTACCGGCTGATCTTGACTGCGTATTCAGTCTTCAATCCCACATCGGTGTCGCCACGCTCGGCCGTCAATACTGGCTGGGCGGAATTGAAGCTCGGATGGCAAACGGAAAAAACGAACCTGGCGCCGGGTTTCAGGAGCTCCGGCAGCGCGCGAGATAAAGGCTCTATGTCAGCCATATCCATCAACGCCATCGTGCATACCGCGCCGTCGAAACGTGAGCTGCCAAGCGAAATGAGTGCATCGTAATCGGTCGCATCGAGATCCATGTACTGAATCCGATCCCGATGCGCTCCCGATCGATCCATGGCTCGCGCAAGAAATGCGCGGCAGAAATCGAAAGCCACCACGTTCGCTCCGATCTCCGCCATTCTTCGCGCAAAGATGCCATTTCCGCAGGCGATGTCCAGGATGGTCTCGCCCGATTGGATGGCCATCAGCCGCTCCGTCGGCACGCCAATCAGCGCTCGCTGGAAGTCGTTCCCCCGGTCGCCCATATATTCGTCCCAAAAGGCGGCGTTCGTCTCCCATATGGATCGAACGTCATCGGTTGAGGCGGCGATGATGGAGGGCATACTGGTATCCAGTAAATACATTAGTCGATGCTCTCACGGACTTCATAATCTCCCTGCGGCTCGCGCACCAGAGGTTCGCCCTGCCAGTGTCCGGCAGTCTCCTCGAAGAATCCCGGCGGCCAACCTAAGTCCTTCCTCGATCTCTCATCTCCGGGGGCATGAGCGGGCTTGGCTTCCACCGTTACCTCGACCTCAGACTCCGCAAGTTCAGACGGAAGCCGAATTGTAAGCACACCGTCTTTGCTGACTCTTGTATGCGTATGATATGTAACCAATACTAATCTCCTACGGAGGCAGAGGAACCAAGAGCAACGCGTTTCCTCTGCTCGATAAGAATCATCAGAACCTGCAAATCCGCAGGGGTAATTCCGGGGATTCTTGCCGCCTGGCCGATGCTGCCGGGACGGATGCGGCCCAGCTTCTCGCGGCCTTCCATGGAGAGGGCGCGCAGCTCGGGGTAGGGGAGATCGGACGGGATCGACATCGACTCCAACTTCGAGTATTCCATGACCTGGCTCTGCTGTCGCGATATATACCCCTCGTATTTCGCATGAATCTCAACTTGCTCGCCCGCCGTTCGCGATAAGCGTGCCGGCGGAGGGAAGTGCCGCTCGATCCATCCGTAATCCACGGCCGGCCGCCGCAAAATCTCCTGTAGGCTGACCTTCGTTCCTACGCGGGATGTGCCGGAATTCAGCAGATTGTCATTGTCTTTCGGAGTGACGAACGTGTTGGCAAGCCGCTCGGTCTCGTTTTGAATCGCAACACGCTTATCCGTGAATCGCTGCCAGCGGCGATCGTCGACCAGGCCGGCTTCTCGCCCTATAGGTGTAAGTCGAAGGTCCGCGTTATCATGTCTCAACACCAGGCGGAACTCGGCTCGCGACGTGAGCATGCGGTACGGGTCGTCGACGCCCTTGGTGACGAGGTCGTCGATCATGACGCCGATGTAGCTGCCCTGACGCTCCAAGATGATCGGCGCACGCCCATGCGCCATCAGCGCGGCATTGATGCCCGCCAACAGTCCCTGCGCGCCGGCTTCCTCGTAACCGGATGTTCCGTTGATCTGTCCGGCCAGGAATAGTCCCTTCGCCAACTTGCTTTCCAATGTCGGATGGAGCTGGTCGGGAAAGGCCATGTCGTATTCGACCGCGTACCCGGCCCGAAGCATCTTCACGTTTTCCATGCCGGGCACCGAACGCAGGAACGCAATCTGCACGTCCTCCGGTAGGCTGGTGCTCATTCCCTGCACGTAGAGCCAGTCCGAGCCCCACTCTTCCTGCTCGAGGAATACCGGGTGCGACGTCTTCTCGGCGAACCGCACGACCTTGTCCTCGATGCTCGGACAGTACCGAGGGCCAATACCTTTAATTCGCCCGCCGTACATCGCCGAGCGGCCAAGGTTGGCTCGGACGATCTCGTGCGTCTCTTCCGTCGTATGTGTGGCCCAGCAGGGCAGCAGGGGTCGCGGAGGATTCAGCCGGTCGTTAAGGAAAGAGAATGGGGGACAATCTTCGGATGCTATCGCTTCCACGCGGTCCCAGTCGATGGATTGTTTGTCCACGCGCGGGGTCGTGCCCGTTTTGAACCTGCCGAGCTTGACTCCCAAACGCTGGAGCGCGACCGAGAGCCCCTGCGCAACGCCCTCACCGTGACGCCCGCCGGCAGTCTGCGTTTTCCCGCAGTGCATCAAGCCGTTGAGGAACGTTCCTGTTGTAATGACGACCGCCCTCGCTGTGAGCGTCGTCCCATCGTCTAATCGCACTCCAATGACGCGGCGACACGGTGACGAGGCGAGATGCTGGCGGTTCTCCGCGTCTCCCAGTCTCCGCGTCCCCGCGTCCAGTACCAGGTCCTCCACCTTCACCTGCAGCAGCGTCAGATTCGGCTGGACTTCCATCGTGGCGCGCATCGCTTTTGGGTAGAGCGATTTGTCGGCGTGCGCCCGCAGCGTCTGGACTGCGGGGCCTTTGCCGGTCCCGACGAAGCGGATGTGTGTCAACGTCGCGTCGGTGTTCAGGCCCATCTGGCCGCCGAGAGCATCGATCTCGCGCGCGAGATGACCCTTCGCGGGACCTCCGATCGAGCAGTTACACGGCATGTGGCCAATTCGGTCAAGATTAAGGGTTGCCACGCCGACCCGGCAGCCCATACGAGCCGCCGCCAGAGCCGCCTCGCATCCGGCGTGCCCGGCGCCGACGACCAATACGTCATAATCCGTCGTTTGCATAGCCAGCATTATATCACAGCGAGCGAATAGCGCGCCCCGTAACTCAGCGTCCGCTTCAAGAGATGTGTAACGGAATTCACACCATCAAAGCGCCACGGGTTTCATTGCAGGCGTTGACGCTCACGCCAGAATACGATATAATGCGAACAAGCAATTAAGGTCCGCTACGGAGGAGTTTCATCCGTCGCCGCACCCTGCAGCTATTGTCGAGGAGGCCGCGATGTCGCCCGATGAGAATGTATTTGTAGATCCCGCTTTAACAGACACCCTGCAGTTCGCCCATATACTCTTCATGGATGTCATTGGCTATGCCAAGCTTCCCAGCGAGCGGCAAGGCGTCATTGTCCAGGAGCTACAGCGCCTGGTCCAGGGCACGGCTGATTTCCGTGCGGCTACGGAGAAAAACGAGATCCTTTGTCTCCCGCGCGGAGACGGCATGGCCCTCGTCTTCTTCCGCGACGCCCTCTATCCCGTCCGTTGCGCGCAAGACATTGCGCGGGAACTCAAGTCCCGCCAATACATACAGCTACGCATGGGAGTGCATTCGGGGCCGGTGTTCGTCACGCAGGATATCAATGGAGACGCCGATGTTTCCGGCGCCGGAATCGTTACCGCTCAGCGCGTCATGGACTGCGGGGACTCTGGCCATATCTTGATGTCCAGCGCCGTGGCAGAGCAGCTCCTGACCCTCTCCGCGTGGATTCCATACCTCCACGACATGGGAAGCTGCGCGGTCAAGCACGGTCACCGCGTTCACCTCTTCAACTTCTATTCGAACGACGTGGGGAATCGAAACCATCCTCGCAAGCTGATGATTGCCTCGGCAGCCGTGGTTGCTGCGGAGCGAAAGCCTCGTCCCGCAAAGGCCGCAACGCGAGTTCAGTCCGTCAAGGACTCGTTAATGATCGTCACATGGACCACGGTCGCGATCGCCGGTCTTTTTTGTGGCGCGCTCGTCATTTCGCCGACGCTGAGGGATATCATCGCAACGAGCTTCTCGATGCCCTCGATCCAGGCGCGTGCAAAAGAGGACGGAAAAACAGACCGTCCTGGTACAGGCACTCCATTGAGCGTGGACGAGGAAAAGAGCGCCGCTGGAGCAGGGGGCGGACCGATCGGGTACGGTAAAGGAAGAGGGACGAGTCCGTCCAAAGTTAAAGAGCCGGAGGGAAAACCTGGGGGACAAGATCCGCCGCCGCCTGTCGAGAAGAAGCCCATGGCTCCCAGTATTTGGGCGACGCTGGTTGGCAGCGACGCGCACCTGGCATCTGCGCCCACACCGTCCGGCGAGCAGGATGAAGGGGCGAACGGTCAGACGGAGCCCAGCTTGATTGTCCTTCACGTTGAGATTCCAACGGACGGCGCCGGGCATCGGAAGGTACGATTTACGAAAGCAGACGCGCGCGGCAGCGATTCGGAGCGCACAGGCGCCGATACAGAAGGCCAGGAGCTCAAGTGGCCGGATATCGAGGCATACGGCAAGCTGGTGACGTTTCGTGTCTACTATAATGACGACAACGAACCGGTCCTCACACAATCGTTCAAGCTGCCCGACAAATAGTCATGTCTCCTGACACGATCTCACAACTGGGCCAGGTGCCGATATTCGCGGGTCTCGACAAACAAGTTCTCCAACAGCTCGTGGCACGTTGCCGCCGCCGGAAGTTCAATGGGAAAGAGGCGCTCTTCCACGAAGGAGACCCGGGCCACACGCTCTACATTATCCTCTCAGGGCGCGTAAACATCGAAAAGACCACGGCGTCAGGTGAGATCGTCCACATCGCTCAGCGGGGACCGGGCGATCACTTCGGCGAGATGGCGCTCCTGGATGAAAGCCCGCGTTCCGCAGATGCCATGACGCAGGGTCGTTGCGAGCTGCTGATGTTGGACCGGAACGAGTTCCTCTCCTGCCTCGAAAAGCAGCCTGTTATCGCGCTCAAGATCATTGCGAGCCTCGTTGCAAGGCTGCGCGAAGCAGCCGATCAGCGCACGGAATCGATGTCCTTGGACGTCACGGGGCGGCTGTCCGGGCTGCTGCTTCAGGAGCTCGAAGCCGATGACGGCGTGGGTGGCTCAGGGGATGGCGGATTCCGACTCGGAGGGCGGTTGACCCAACAGGAGATGGCTGAACGCATCGGGTCATCGCGCGAAGCGGTCAACAGATCGCTGTCACGGCTCAAGAGCGTTGGAGCGATCAAGCTCGATGGAAGGACCGTGGTTGTTCTCAATCCCCAAAAGCTCCGTCAGTATTCCTCATCGTAGAGATGCGTATTTCGCCTCAACGCTCCGTGTCGCACGACTATTCCGGGCCGGCCGGACGATCAACGTATCTCCGTTCCACTGAGTGACGAAATCGCTCTCGCTAAGCCTCCGTTTCCCGCGCGCCGGATCCGTGACGAGCAGCGATTTGCCTTCGCGTCCTACAACCATCACGTAATGCGCTCGCGGCTGAACGAGCCTTACGAGCGCCGGTCTATCCGTATCTTCGATCGATCTCATAAGCTCGTCCAAAGTCATGTGAAATCCCGCTGCTTCAAAGCCCTCGAACCGGCACGCCCTCACCAGGCCGTAAATGCTGGTCGTGTCATGCTCGTAAGTTCCGGCCAGGCGGGCAAGGAGAGCTTCCGTCGAAGGCTTATCGAGGTAATGCGTCATAAGGTTAGCCAGTGCGGCGGGACCGCAGGTAAAGCTGGTTCTTTGCAAGATGGCCCGCCGGTCTCTCCAAATGCGGAACCTATTTGGTTTGGACAGTCGATTTGATCCTGAAGCAGGATTCTGTGCTCCAATTCCGTTCGATGGGGCTTTCGCCGCAGATTGTGCGTTCGCCGTTAGAGCGCCCGAAAGAACCGTGCAAACGAACCAGGCGCGGCTGCGATTCGATCTCTTGTTCATGGTATTCCAATCCGTCAATTTCAGCGCGTCCCAATGAGACGCGGACTTCCTCCTCCTACGAGGGGACAGTACCATTGTATGCCGCCTGCCACCGAACTTCTGTGATCTGGATCACAAGACAATGTGATATCGATCACACTTCGTAGAGGAATATAGTGTGACCACAATCACCCTCCGGTGTGATCATGCCTACTTACGCGCTGATGGATTTGCTTTAGAATAGGACTGTCCATTCGGGAGATCCGGACGGATCGCGCAGTAAAGATTTGGGAAGCAGCTTGACGTGGTTTGCCGAGACATCTAAACCGAAGCAGAAGGAGATTGCCATGAGACTTCCAGAGGGACTCGAGAACCGCCCGTTCACGGAGTGGAACTTCCTGGTGCGAGGAGTAGCGGAGGCCTGGGAAGTTGCGCAGCTCACCGGAACGGAGGCGGCATTGGAGACAAGACTGGCGCAGGACACAGACGGATCGTTCGTGGAGAAGCTTGCGCGGCTCGGAAACCAGAGCCACCCGGTGGCGCGCCTGTTCGCGCTGCGGCGCGCCATTGACGCGGGAATCGATCGGATTGACCGTGTCGCGTTCTCCCGCGGCAAGGAGACTATTCCATCGGAACCGGTATACGCGCGCGTTTTCGATATCCCGGAGCGCGCGTCAAGGATGAACTAGCCGCTCACGCCGGTATTACGGCGTAGGGATCAGCTCGATCGCCTGGACGACGGAATTCGCGCCGGTAACCGTGTCCAGGTTGAGTTTCACGACGTTGTTTGCGCCCGCCACGGCTAATGTCTTGATGATGGCCGTGTTATATCCACCCGCCGCGACGAGAGTTTCGAAGTTCGAGATTCTCACGGCGCCGTTGACGCTGATATTGAACTTTCGATATCCCACCCAGACTCCCGTATTCACCTCTGCGAAATACAGGTTCAGCGTGTATTTCGCGCCGGTCCGGGCGGGGAAGCTGTATGCGAAGTTGGGATTGTACCGAATGGTAAAGAACAGCGGGTCGTCGACGGAGTTCGCGATCGGACGGTCGGGATATGTCAGCGTTTGTCCGCTCAAGAAGTAGTTATCAGCCGCGAATACTCGCCCGTCCACCGCGGTATACTGCGGACCACCGCAGTTTACGCGGATCGCCGCCTCGGGAGTCGCCGAGGCTTCATTTGAAAGGGGCCCTTCGCCTGCGCTGTTGACGCCGGTAACCTTGTAGTAATAGGTCGTTCCGTTGGCGGCGGCTGCATCGTTGAAATTCGTTCCACTCACGCCTGCGGCGTAGGGTGTGGATCCTTCTCCACCAGGGGATGCGCCTCGATAAACGTTGTAGCTGGATGCGCCTGTAACAGTGGTCCACGAAAGTGCCACCATTCCGGCGCCGCGAGACGCGGTCAACGCCGGCGCGCCGGTAGGCGCGCCGGGAGTGGCCGAAACTTCGCTCGAATTTCCGCTCTCTCCGCCGGCGTTCGTGGCAGACACGACGTAGTAGTACTTTGTGCCTGACGTAACAGAATTGTCCACGTAGCTCGTCCCGCTAACGTTTGGGACGGTGGTGTCATATGAGCCTGGCGCGGTACCTCGCTTCACGTTGTACGACGACGCTCCAGAGCTGGCAGTCCAGTTGAGACTGACGCTCGTCGTTCCTGGCTGTGCGCTCAGGCCCGTGGGTGCGGCGGGAGCAAGAGTCGCGCTGGTTTCGTTCGACATC
>JBGPOG010000193.1:0-7715 GCA_041487935.1 Chthonomonadia bacterium
CAGAAGCTGGAGAGCATCGGCCGGTTGGCGGGAGGCGTCGCCCACGACTTCAACAACATCCTGACGGCCATCATGGGCTATTCAGACCTTGCCGCGCGCCGCCTATCCCCGACGGCTCCGGAACAAGAGGATCTCAGGCAGGTGCAGGAAGCCTCCGTCCGCGCCGCCACCCTCACCGGCCAACTTTTGTCCTTCGCCCGGCGCCAAATCATCGAGCCCAAAGTCATTGACCTGAATAACCTTATCCTCAATCTCAACAAAATGCTCCGCCGCCTTATCGGCGAAAACATCGAATTGGTGATGCTGCCAGCAACGGATTTGGGTGCGGTCAAGGTCGATCCAGGCCAGTTCGAACAAATCCTCATCAATCTTGCCGTGAACGCCCGGGATGCGATGCCGGATGGAGGCCGGCTGACTGTCGAGACCTCCAATGCGACTTTCGACGAGGAATACGCCGCCCAGCACGGAGACGTAGCGCCCGGCGATTACGTGATGTTAGCCGTGAGTGACAGCGGCGTGGGAATTGAAGAGGGGATTCGCCTTCACGTGTTCGAACCGTTTTTCACGACGAAGGAGAAAGGGCGGGGGACCGGACTTGGATTGGCAACCTGCTACGGAATCGTAAAACAGGCCGGCGGACATATCTGGCTATACAGCGAGCCAGGCGTCGGAACCACCTTCAAGATCTATCTCCCGCGCTCGGCAGCCAAAGCTCAGTCCGTCCGGCCATCGCTTATCGACGACAGGCCGTTGCGCGGCAACGAATCCATCCTCATCGTGGAAGATGAGCCGCAGGTGCGGAATTTGGCGGCAGATTCCCTTCGTCAGTATGGATATAACGTCAGGTCAGCCAGCAATGGTGAGGAAGCGCTTCGAGAAATAAAGGACTCCGGGAAATCTGTCGATCTCTTGATAACCGACGTGATCATGCCGCTGATGAACGGCAACGAACTCGCAGATCGGTTGAAGACGATGTATCCGAACATTAAGGTGGTCTTCGCCTCCGGCTACACGGAAAACACCATCGTACACCACGGCGTTTTGGATCCGGGCATCTCGTTCCTGCCAAAGCCCTTCACGCCAACAGCCCTGGCCACGAAAGTTCGGGAAGTCCTGGACGGTGCTACTCCCTAAGCAGAAACCCCGGCATGAATCTCCCGGATCCGTTCAGATCAACCGTTATCGCGACCTATGAAAATGGTTCAACCTGGCTGCTAGAGCTTCCGGACCGGGTTCGCGATATCGCCGGGCACTGGTCGCTAACTCTAGAACCTCCGTTTTTAAATCTCTCGTATAACTACGTCGTTCCGGCCGCCCGCTCTGATGGAAGCGATGCGGTTCTCAAGCTCGGACCGCCGAATCCGGAATTGTGCTGTGAAATGGATTCCCTCCGAATCTACGACGGGCAAGGCGCCGCCCGGCTTCTCGAGAGGGATCCGGATGCCGGCGCGCTACTCGTCGAGCGCCTCCGCCCCGGCACGATGCTTTCGACGCTCGAAGACGACCCGGCCATGACTTCAATCGCCGCAGGAATCATGCGCGAACTATGGCGCCCGCTCCCGAAAAAGCGCGCCTTCCCGTCGCTAACTCGTTGGTTTGCCGCACTTACCGAGCATCGCGGGACCCATGGCGGCTCCGGCCCCATCCCGTCGCGCCTGTTCGAAGAAGCCGAAAGCCTGTTCACAGAACTGAACGCCTCGCAAGGCGAGCCCGTCCTGCTCCACGGAGACATTCACCACTTCAACCTCCTCCAGGCCGAACGCGCTCCCTGGCTGGCCATCGATCCAAAGGGCCTGGCCGGCGAGCGAGAATTCGACACCGCACAATTCCTCCTGAACCCCTGTCCGCACCTCCTGGAAATGCCGGACCCGGGCCAAATCCTCGGCCGCCGCATCGACCAATTCGCGGACGAACTAGGCTTCGACCGTGCGAGAATACGAGGGTGGGGAATTGCGAATGCCGTTCTCTCGGTTTGCTGGGGAGTTGCCCACAACAAACCTGTTGACTCTCGTTACGACCTTGCTTGCTCGGAGATCTTATCGAAGATTAGGGTTTGATGCTTCCGGTTATTCTTCGACTTGCAATGCCGTTAACCCCGCGACTCCTCCACTCCACAAGTGAAGGAGCGCGCGGATGCACTGGGAACGATCCCGCTGACGACGATGCTTGGGCGCATTTGTAATTCGGAGTATCTCCCCCTCTGCCCCAGTCAATCCGGCAAATCACAGTTCACGCAACCCGCACAACCCCGCCACAAGCCCAGCGATCTCCCGCTACCACGCCCGTTTGGAGAGTACCGACCAGTTGTCTATTCATTGGAGAGTGGGGAAAACCGGTAGTGTAAAATAGAAAGAATCATTCAATGTCGAGTGATATTGGGTCAGAATATCTCCAAACAAGAGGCGTCGGGGTCCATCTCAAACGCGGCAATAGCTCCGGCATGGTCACGGAGCAGCTTCTCCACCACGACGGTGGGTTGGTTTCCACAGCGCAGCCAGAGCACCTTCGGAGGGGAGCCGCGTAGTGCGGCGAGGTCGGCGAAGTCGGCATCCTGGGGCGCCAGGGTGAACCCGTTCGACTTCGCGTGTTGCCAGATCGAGCGGTCGTCTGCCTGGTCCAGGCCAAGCAGGCGCACCTGGCTAGAGTCAGGAAAGAGGTCTGCCAGCCGTGTACAAAGCTTGAAGCTGAGATTCTGGTCGAACAGAAGCTTCATACGGCCGTCAGCATGCTTTGTTCGCGGTGGGCCGCGAACGCAAGGCAGGCGCGGATATCCTCTTCGGTGAGCTCGGGATAGTCGCTGAGAATCTCCTCGTGAGACATGCCCGCCGCCAGCCATCCCAGTACGTCCGCCACGGTAATCCGCATCCCACGGATGCAAGGACGCCCACCCCGTTTGCCCGGCTCCATCGTGATACGGTCTCGATAATTCATGGTGTCCTTATTGTAACACGATCCACGCCCTAATCCGGCGCCAAGATGCTGTTTCTCTCCCTCTCCCCCTCTCCCACTCTGCCTTCCAGCCGCCCGCCCCCTCAAAGCCACAAAAGAAATCCAAACCCGCACAAAGCTAGGCGCTCGCCGGACCACGGGCCAACGGCATTCCATCAATCCATCCCAGGCGCGATCTCCCCCTCCGCCCCTCGCCGTTTCATGGTAATCGGTTAATCAGACAAATCACGGTTCGGACAACCCGCGCAAACCCGAAGCAAGGTCATCGATTTCCTGTCCCTAATCGACGTACCCGGCACCCTTCGCCTACGGCCAGTGGAATGGGAAATACAGTGGAGGAATGAGCCCTATCCAAGATCGTTCAGTACGGACTCTGCGGATATTACACGGAACGGCAGGTTAGGGATTTCGTTGAGGAAGTGACGATTTTCAGAGACCAGAGTGCGGATTTCTGAGGCATCGAGGTGCGCAGCGATAATGGCATCCCCCTTTTTCGCGCCGAGATTCCGGAAGTGGCTCACGGTTTCTTCCGGCGGGCCGCCAAAGTCCCAGAGTAATTCGACGGCTCGGCGCAACGGCGCCAGCGCAGCCTGAAGTTCAGAAGGAATCAAGTTGCGCCGCAGCTCCCGAATAACTTCACGCGGGACGAATATGCGCAGCTCACCGATTCGTTCGAAGAGGAGCTTCCGGCAAAAAGGATGGGCGGGATCTCGGCGAACGGCAAATACGAATTGATTTGTGTCCAGCGCAACAAGCTCATTCCGGATAGAGCTCATTAGCGACCTCTTCCCGAACCCGCCGCATTTGCTCCCACAGCTCTTCGGTCGTCGGTCGCTCGTTCCCGGTCGCCGCCAGGTGCCCGGCGTACTCCCGCTCCGCCTTCGCAGCCAGTTCCTCCGGCTCGCCTTCCAACGCCAGAGCCAATCCAATCAATGAGCGAAGCTCCTCTTCAACCGTATGATTATCGCGCCCGGCGGACGCGCCAATATGATTGACCACCGACCGTGGAAGCGTCACCGTCACCGCCACTTGCTCTTCAACAATGGGCATTGTTTCCCTCCTTGAGACGTATTTCCGTATGCCGTCCAGTTAATTCTACCACGACTACAAGTCGCCGGCCCTTTTGGTAATACGGATACCCGCCTTACCGGCCTCTCGTTTGCACCCCACGCAACCCCGCCACAAGCTAAACAACATCCGTGTCACCACAGCCACCCTCGCAAACACCGGGGCCGATCCGCCCGCCCCCTCAAAGCCTGGCAAAACATCCAAACGCACGCAAAGTTGAGGGATCGCCCAACCTCGGGCTGACGGAATTCCGACAATCCATCCCAGGCACAATCTCCCCGTCTGCCCCTTGACGTTTCATGGTAATCAGTTAATCCGGCAAATCATGGTTCAGATGACCCAGACTCAAGTTCATAGATACCCCGGTCACACTCCTCGCGGGCTTAACTGCAAACTATTTCAAATGGCACTCGCTGTAGTCATCGAATGCTTGAACGGTACATAGGGCAGGGGTCACTGAGTCACTGGAACCCTGCGCGGAGATGACCTTCCGGACAGTTTCCGCAAGAGCGTTGTCATTGGTTACGAAATTGATGTTCTCATCGAGTCTAAGGTGCAGGCACAACATTCCATCAATGGCATCGTTCCGAGGTGGCGCGAATCCCCGCGCACCGCACTTGACAAGTCCAGCAATTGTTTGCTGGATCATGTAATCGAAGTAAATATACGCCAAGTTGGCGAAGGCCCTTTTGTCGGAAACCACAGGACGATGCCCGTCTGGAGGATTAGACGCGACGGTATCCAGAGATGTTTGGATGAGGTGGTTCAAACTTGCACAGCCCTGATGATTTCCAGCTCGATCACGGGATCGTCGCGCATGCGAAAAAGTGACATCGGATCGGGAATAATGCATGCATCACGCGCATTTAGCAGCTGGCTTCTGCGATAGGCAAAGGATCCGGTCGCGTCGCGCTTTCGACTCGGTTCGTCGAGGTGGCAGAGTAACTCGGTCAGCGTCAGGCTCGAAACTGTCGGAATTCTGCCCAATTCCCTTAATCTAATAATCTGCCTCCGGGACAAAGCTCGGAATGCACTCGTATCAAGGATATCTATTGCTAAGTCTGGGTGCGTTTCTCTGTTAATCATCGTTTCGGCTTCCACCACAGCATGACCGTCCTACACCTACATTCAAGTCTCGCACAGTGATCTTAAGTACTTTCGTCCCAGCGCCGTTACAACGCCTCGACCGTCACGTCCCCACCATCCGCAATCTCCATGTAAACGGAGCTTCCGCGCAGCATGCCGATCCGGAGGAGCGGATTGCCCTCCATCGCGATGTCTTCGGTCACTCGCTCTTCGCCTTGCCAGTTAACCACAAGCCGGTAGATTGAGCGTGTGCGGTAGGTGAGGTCCGCAGGCGCGAATGGGTATTCGCCTGCGTAGACCGCGTCGAGGCGGGGGAGTAAATCGGGGGAAACTGTCAGATCGCCTTCGAAACCGGAATCGACAATGAAGTCAACGCTGGGCGTACCGCCGCTCGCCAGCGGCAAGTCGAGGAAAATTCGGGGAAAGCCGTCACGAAACTGACCATACATCACTCGGGGCGCTCGGCCTGCATTTCGCCCGCCATTACGCGAGCCGCCAGGTCGTAGTCAGGTTCGGGGCCGATCCTGCGGATGATGAGCTGACCGTCGACCGGATGCCGCTTCAGTATCTCACGCATCGCATCGCCGGACGAACGGCCCACTGAGAAGTCCGATGTCGGAACATGGATTGCCACGAACTGGTTGTTCTTATCCGGCTCCAGGATCGCCTTCAGCTTCTCGTCGTAAATGGCAAGCCCGCGCTGCGACAAATCTGAGAGCGTACCGCTCGGCATGAAATCAGCTCCAAACCGAATATACCACGGAAAAAGACCGTACAAAAACTCGCCCCGGCCCTCACGCATCACGCATCACTTCAACACTTCGCGTCCCTGCGCCTTGGTGTTTAACAGCCGTGGTACAATGAAACCGGAGGGCACATCCGAAATGAGCAGCATGGAAACCATAAACCGCGCGCGTGAGATTTACGAGGCGGGTATCAGGTCGAAAGTCGAAAAGGGAAACGAGGGCAAGTACATCGTTATAGACATCAACTCATCGGATTTCGCCGTGGGCGACGACTACTTGGCTCTCAGCCAGACACTTCAAGATCGACACCCAGATTCGGCTCTCGCCACACTCAGGATCGGCCACAGGGCGGTCGGCAGAATCGGCGGTAGGGTGCGGCCGGTTTCGTCATGATCACCGGCGAGGTAACGTCCGATCGCGAAGCGGTCGTCTCAATACGCGTAGTTGGCCCCTCAGGTGAAGCAACTGTCATGGCGGTGATCGATACCGGCTTCACGGAATTCCTGTCCGTTCCGCCAGAAATAGTCGACCGCCTCGGGCTTCCTTTTGTTACGGTAATGCCGATGAAACTTGCAGGTGAGTCGGAGGCCGGATTCGATGTTCACGTAGTATCGGTTGACTGGGATGGAGAACTGCGAGTTATTCCGGTACTGAAAGCCGAAGGTGCGCCGCTCATTGGAATGGCGCTGTTAAGAGGATTTCGCCTCACAGTCGATGGCATCGACGGAGGGAACGTCTTAATCGTTCACCTGGAAGCTTGATGCCAATTTCTTTCGGAGCACTCACAGCATACCAGCCGCCTGTGTCCACGAAGACCTTATTGGTACTCGCGGCCGTAGAGGTACTTGTCGTGATTCTCCGCACCGTCCTCGCGTCCTCCCGTTGCAATTCCAATCAGCGAGAGCAATGCTTCGTCAGCTTCGGCGTCCGACACGCGCGCTCGTTCCACCGTCAGATTAACGCGGTCTCCCTTGTGAAGATGCAGCTCTTCCCGCGTTTTGCGGGGGATCGATAGACTCCCGTCCTTCCGCACTCTAGCTGTCACGTTGACCTTTGCCATTCAACCCACCTCCTCACCCAGCCCGGCTTATAGCATATCCGATTCACGTAAACTTCGCAACATAGAAAAAAGGACCGGAGCGGAACCTCGCCCCGGTCCTCACAAATCACTGATCATTGATAACCGATCACTTAAGCACTTCCTGCCCTTCGTGTCTTCGTGTTTAATCAATCCAGACCTGCCCGCTCCCTCAAAGCCACAAAAGAAATCCAAACCCGCCCAAAGCTAAGAGATCGCCGGTTCACTGTCTGATGGCACTCCGTCAATCCATCCCAGGCGCTATCTCCCCCTCCGCCCCTCGCCGTTTCATGGTAATCAGTTAATCAGACAAATCATGGTTCGGACTCCCGCTTAATCGGTTCAACGAATCGGGATGCGCATGAGGATTAACCCACGGAGACGAAGAACTTATCTGACGGAACGGAACACAGAGTCATATAGTGCTTGGACACCGAGGCAGGTGTGAACGCGAGGACTTCCGGAATGAAATCAAAGCGCCGTCACAATCTCTTCATTAGTTTCGAGCACGCGTGCATGGCAATGCTCCAGGTGATGGAAGCGAAGCCCGCATCGGAGAGGGAGCTCTCGGAAGAACAGCTCGACAAGATTCGCGGAATGATCGAGTACTACCGTCACTCATGCGATGAAGTGAAGCGTGAGCTCGACGAGACCGCATCCAACGACTTCTTCGCAGGCTTACCGGATGAATGGCTCGACTTCGTGGAAACGCAACTGAAATTGGAAAGTGAATCCGGCCTACCGCAGAATCACACAGAACAATAGTAAAGAGCCATCCAGTTAGCGCC
>JBGPOG010000194.1:0-7712 GCA_041487935.1 Chthonomonadia bacterium
AGTGGCTGGAAGCAAACACAAAGGGGCTCTGGCCAAAGGCAACGCCGGGCGGTGACTCGAAAAGTTTGGACTGGAACCTGCTGGCGGACGACCGGGACCGCGAAGGTCCGGACAGGCTCAAAGGCCAGTTCTGGAGGGTTAACATCGATCCATCCGAGCGCTACGTGTTGTCGGTGGCGGGAAGCGCCAAGCACCGAATCAAGGCGGATGAGTCCGGATACCACAACCTGATATTGACAGGGGATTGGATAGACAACGGCTTCAATGCGGGGTGCATCGAGGCATCGGTGATGTCGGGTATGCTTGCGTCCAATGCGGTCGCGGGGTATCCGGCAAAGGATGAGATTATTGGGATGTCCAAGCCATAAGAACGTGAGTTATCATGGAGGATAGCGGGATGCCGAAGGTCGTGATAATGGGCGGCGGAGTTGCGGGGATGAGCGCGGCCCATGAGCTGCTGGATAGGGGATTTGACGTTGAAGTCTACGAATTCCGCCCCGTCGCCGGAGGCAAGGCGCGTAGTATTCCGTCACCGAATACTGGCACTGAGGGCCGCAAGGACCTGCCTGGCGAGCACGGTTTTCGGTTCTTCCCAGGCTTCTATAAGCACATCATAAACACCATGCAGCGCATCCCGGTGAACGACCCGGCCGGGAATTACAAGTGCGTCGCCGATCACCTTGTCATTGCGCAAGTTCTCATGATGACCCGTTATGTGGGGCAACCGCTCACCGTGACGGCGCGATTTCCGGAGTCGCTTGCCGATATCGAGCGCAATCTTCACATGATGTTCGATAACAAGCTCGACATTTCGGATGACGACTACGCATTCTTTGCGGAGCGGATCTGGCAGCTTATGACAACCTGTTGGGATCGCAGGAGAGAGGAATACGACAAGATCTCCTGGTGGCAATACATCGATGCCGCGAACCCGGCCCGCTCGGATGACTATCGGAAGTATTTTGCAATCGGCCTGACGCGCACTCTCGTCGCAGCAAAAGCGGACGAAGTCAGCATAAAGACCGGCGGCGATATTCTCGTGCAGCTCATGTTGAACATGGCGACTCCCGGCTTCTACAGCGATCGCCTGCTTGACGGACCCACGTCCGAAGTCTGGATTCAACCGTGGCTCGAGTATCTGACGACGCCGCAGCCAAACCGCCCGAATACCGCGACGTTCTTCTTCGAGCACAAGCTGAAGGAATTTGTATGCGATTCATCCCGGGTGACGAGCGTTATCGCCACAAAGTCAGATGGCACCGATCCGAGGCATATCAAGGGCGACTATTTCATCGCCGCAGTGCCCATCGAGGTGATGGTGGAGCACTTGCAGGACACGCGGGCGACCAAAGTGATGGATCCCGCCGATCGCATCATTCTGGACCTGGACCCGTCTCTCACGAGCATCCTCAGCTTGAACAAGCACGTACGCTGGATGAACGGAATTCAGTTTTTCCTCAAGAAGGACGTGCCGGTCAATCCCGGACATGTCACCTATATCGACACTCCGTGGGCGCTGACCTCCATCTCTCAAAAGCAGTTCTGGAAGAATATTGACCTGAGCCATTATGGGAATGGAGAGGTAGAGGGCATTCTTTCGGTCGACGTATCGGACTGGACGACCCCAGGCTGCGTCCCACCGGACGACTATTTGGCTCCGCAGCATCTACCGGGGAAGCCATTCCCCGGTCCGTTCCCGCAACAGGATGAAACGTGGGTGATGAAAGCGGCTCAATACTGCAATGAGTTCCAGGTGATGGCGGGCGTCTGGACGCAGTTAAAGAAGAGCTTGAATCACCCGCAGACGCTCATAACGGACGACCTGATCTACGACTGGTACTTGTGCCCCGATAAGATCTACTGGCGACAGCCGGAGACGACGCCACCGATCGATGACGCCGGCTCTGCTGCGCCTGGCACGACTGCCCCGGTTCATAAAGTTCATAATTGGCCTCCTTGTTCGGACGATCCGGCTCCCGTTTCAAAGTCGCTGACCCATGACTCTCAGAAGCCGAAGGTCTTCGAAGATGCGGAGCTGGGCGAGCCGCTGCTGGTGAATGCCGTGCGCACCTGGGCGCATCGCCCGGATGCTTTTACCAATATTCCGAACTTCTTCCTGGCGTCAGACTACGTCCGGACATTTACGGACCTCGCAACCATGGAAGGCGCAAACGAAGCGGCGCGCCGGGCGGTGAACGCCATTCTCTCGATATCGGGAACGAAGGCGCCGTACTGCCAACTCTGGAATCTCCACGAGCCCGACATCCTGCATCCCTTCAGGCTTTACGACAGCCACCGATACAGCAAAGGACTGCCATGGCACAACGAGCTTCCCCACCCATTGTGGCTCCTGAAGATCATTTCCTGGATCGCCCGAGCGTTCGAATCGCTGAGCCGGCTTTTTGCCGGCAAAAACCAGACTCATTGACGCGCTTGGGAGAATGCTAATCTTCCGAGGTAATTGCATAACCCGGCGAAGTCATCGTATCCCGTCCACCTGGAAGGATCTGCTCTTGACTTCACAGGCTGCTCTAAGCAGGGCTAATGCAGATGCCGCGGTACCGGTCCGAATGGACTTGCAGCATGACGGATTCGCGGCATTTTGCAAGTACCTCTTCCAGTGCTCGGCATTCTCTCGCCAGCCCATATGACTCATCGCAGCGGGGACAGGAATCAGTACGAACGGAGGTAGTTAAATGGGTTCCATTTCCGTGGCCCGCTTCAGGCCAAGACCCGGCTGCGAAGAAGCGTTGGCCGAGCTCGTCCGAAATCACCTTCCGCCCTTGCGAGACGAAGGCCTCGTTACAGGCCGCGCCCCGATCGTGATGCGCACGGCCGACGGAACGATCTTTGAAATCTTCGAGCGGGTTTCCAGAGAAGCCATTGAAGGCGCCCACAAGAATCCGGTGGTCCTGGACTTGTGGAAGCAATTCGAGGCGGTATGCCGGTACGAGACGCCATCGAATCTGGCGGAGTTTCAGAATATGTACTCGCATTTTGAGCCTATCTGAGCGATTGACAGCACCGCATTTCCCACAATCATCTGTTCCCGCCACAGTTTTCTTCAACGCCGATGTTCAGTTTTCAAAAACGGCGCGTCGGACACAACACTACGCCAAGACCACCCCCACCTAGTAGTAACATCGCGAAGTAACGGTTTTCAGGGATGTTCGCCACCTGGATTGCGATCGAACGAATTCTCCGGTTGTGGAGAATTGAACTTGAGAGAGTTCTGAGAGACCAAGCAGTTATGATTCATATCGTGGAGAGATAACGGTAACCGTTCACAATCGGTGAGAGAGTGTGAGCCGTCAGGTAGGGGCGAATAATTCGAGCGATCAGCCGTATCGTGAAACCGAACTCTTGCGCGAATTATTCGCCCTTTCGCACCAACCGTAAACAGTTACAGATAACCTGTAGTCTATTCCGGCGATGCGTTGACAAGTCCGGTGCAGTATCTCGTGCAATCACGGCGAAATAGGACCACGGCTGCGTGGCCTAGCATATCTCTACAATGGACAACATTGACAAGATGAACAAACCCTGGATGATTCATATGTTCGGCGGCCTGCGAATCGTTTCGACGGATCGTACAATCAGCCGGTTTCGGACGCAGAAAACCGCAGCGCTCGTGGCCTACTTAGCCTACTACCGCGAGCGGAGCCACCCACGGGAGGCGCTTATCGAGCTTTTCTGGCCCGATAGCGAGCCGGAGTCCGGCCGGCACAGCCTGAGCCTGGCTCTATCGTCATTACGTCACCAGCTCGAGCCGCCCGGCGTGCCGGACGGTGCGGTTATTGTGGCGGACCGATTTTCTGTGGAGCTAAATCCGGATGCTTTCACCACGGACGTACAGGTGTTTGAGAATGCTTTGCGTTTGGCCGCGCAGGCGCGAAATGCGCCAAACCGGGGCGATCTGCTTGCGGAAGCTATAGACCAATACGGCGGAGTGCTTCTTCCAGGGTTTTATGACGACTGGATAGCGCCGGAACAGGAACGGCTGGCGCAGCGGTTTATGCTGGCCACGGAACAGCGGATTTCCTCTTTGGAAAAAGAAGGTCGCAAAGAGCAGGCGCTGGAAGTCGCTCAGCGTGCCGTCAACCTAGTTCCACTCTATGAGGAGGGGCGGCGGCGCCTCATCCGTCTCTTGGCCGCGATGGGTCAGCTCGACGCGGCGCTGAGGCAATATAGGGAGTTAGTGAGGCTGCTGGATGAGGAGCTGGGTGAGTCCCCTCAGTCCGCCACAACCGACCTCGCGCGGCAAATTGAGGATCGGATCGCCGCAGTGGAGCCTCTAATTACCGACGCATCCGGGCACGCGGACGCCGGTCCCGCCAGGCAGCGGCCGACGGCGGCTGTCCCTGGATTGCTGCCGATGGGAACCGTGAGCTTTCTTATGACCGATATCGAAGGGTCAACCGGATTGTGGGAGCGGGCCGGGGATGCATTTCGTTCCGCCCTGTCCATCCACCATGCGCTGCTTCGCAGGGAATTCAGACGTTTTGGCGGCGTCGAAGTGAAGGAGGCGGGAGACTCTTTCCTAGCTGCGTTTTCGACCGCGAGCGACGCCCTGGACTGCGCCGTCGCGTGCCAGAAATCGATCGCCGCACAGGAATGGCCCGGCACACCGGCCGCCAACATCGAGGGCGAATCGCTGAATATTTGCGTGCGGATGGCAATTCACACAGGCGACGTGGAGCTAGATGACGGCGAATATCACGGATTGATGCTTCACCGAGGCTCGCGGATGCTGAGCGCTGCGCACGGCGGGCAGGTGATATGCTCCGACGCGACATCCGCGCTTCTCCGAAGAGACCTGGAACCGGAAATCCGGCTGCGCGACCTGGGGATCTTTCGGCTGCGTGACGTGGAGGCTCCCGAACGACTGTTTCAAGTCGATTATCCCGGCATGCCAACACGGGACTTTCCGCCATTAAGAGCAGAAGCCGCGCTCGTCGCCCGAATACCACTGCAGTACACACGGTTTTTTGGCCGCGAGCCGGAGCTGAAACGGCTGTGCGAGATCATGGAGCCCGGCAAGGACCCTACGCGGCTAGTCACTCTCACCGGGCCCGGCGGAACCGGAAAGACTCGATTGGCCATCGAGGCTGCCGGGCGATTGATTGAAGCGTTCAACGGCGCGGTCTGGTTTGTGTCCTTCTCCGATGTCGAGGATCCACGTCTATTCACAGACCGCATCGCCGCGGTCATGGGAGTACCTCATTCCGCGAATGCCGGTCTGTTCGAACGCGTGGTGGATGCGCTTGCCGGGCAGCCTTCTTTGTTGGTGCTGGACAACTTGGAACAACTCGTTATCGACACCGGCGCCGCGGATGGAGCCGATGTCGTGGAAGGAGTACAGACGCTCTTGGAACGCGTACCTGACTTATCCATTCTCTCAACCTCGCGGGCCCTCCTTGGGCTGCCTGGCGAACAGGAATTTGTGGTCCCACCGCTGCGGACGCCGGGTGGAGCGGACAATCCGGAAGCGCTTGGAGTCTACGAAAGCGTGAGGCTGTTTGTTGACCGTGCCCAGGCGGTGAAACCGGACTTTCGGGTGACAAACCATAATGCGCCGGCAGTAGCGGAGCTATGCGACCGGCTCGAAGGGCTGCCGCTCGCCATCGAGCTGGCCGCGGCGCGGGCGCAGGTGTTGACTCCCGCGCAGATGCTTGCGCAGCTTGCAAACCGGTTCGAGTTCCTCGTCAGCAGAAAGCGCGGCGTTGCCGAAAGACAGCGCACCCTGCGAGCTGCGGTCGATTGGAGTTACCGCTTGTTAGCTCCGGACCTACAGCGGTTCTTCGCGCGCCTTTCCGTATTCCGAGGCGGGTGGAGCGTGGAGGCGGCGGAAGCCGTGTGCGATGAACCGCTGGCGTTGGACTTGCTGGCGCAGCTACGGGAGTGTTCGCTGGTGATAACGGAGGAAGCCGCCGCCGGGATGCGGTTCCGCCTGCTGGAGATGCTCCGCGAGTACGCGTTCGAGAGGCTGACGGCGGAGGAGACGGAGGAGGTCCGGTCGCGGCACCGGGCATTCTACCTGGCCCTGGCCGAGCGGGCGGAAGCGGAGCTAACCGGACCCGATCAGGCGCAATGGCTGGATCGATTGGAAGAGGAACTCGATAATTTGAGGGCGGCGCTTCAGGTTGATGGTCTAGGGTTAATGGTTGACGGTTCGGAAGACCGTCCATCCTCCATCAACCATCAGCTATCATCCGCGCTCTTGCTGGCGCGCGCGCTCTCGCGGTTCTGGTCTATTCGCGGGCATTCGCGCGAAGGGCGGCGGGCGCTGGAGGCGCTTTTGGCGCTTGCGCCGGCAGACCATCCGGAATTCGGCAAGAGCCACATTCGGGCGGCTGCGTTGAGCGCGGTGGGTTCGATGGCCCACGATTGCGGCGACTTCGGGCCGGCCAAGATATGGCTGGACGAAGGGATAGCGTTATGGCGGGAGATCGCCGACGGCCGGCGGCTTGCAGAAGCGCTCAACCTGGCCGGCAACGTCGCGCTCGATTCGTCCGATCCGTCGGGCGCGGCTGTTCTCTATGATGAAGCGCTGGCGCTCTTCCGGGGAGCCGGAGACTTGCGCGGTATCTCGATGGTCCTCAGCAACCTGGCGGTCGTGGCGCTGGAGCGCAAGGGTTTTCCCGAAGCTGCCCGGTTGATGGACGAGAGCCTGCACCTCAAACGGCAGATAGGAAACCGGCACGGGCTGGCGACCGCCATGGAAAACCTGGGGAACATCCGGATGCGGCTGGGTGAACACGAAGCCGCTCGCGATCTGCACGCGGAAGCGCTCAGTATTCGCCGGGAGATCGGCCACAAAGCCGGAATTGCCATGTCGCTCAACAATATGGGCCACGTGCTGCTCGCGCTGGGCGATCTCAAAGCCGCGACGGTGAACCTCTCCGAGAGTATCGGATTGTTCCACGAGCTGGGCGATTCGCGCGGGCTGTCCGAGGCCCTGGAAGGAGCGGCCGGAGTCCTGTTCGCACGCGGTACGCATGAGCAAGGGGCGAACCTCCTCGGCGCGGCCCAAGGAATCCTGGGCGCGCCGAGCGAGGCGTCCGATTCTGGCGGGGATGACCAAGCCCAACGGCTGGCGGTCGAAGCAAGGAAGGCGCTCGGAGACAAGAAGTTCGAAAAAGCGCTTGCGTTGGGGCGCGGATGGACGCACGAGGAGGCCGTTGAGCGTGCGAACAATAGTTTGAAGGCGGAGCCGGCTTGAGCAATGGCGGACGGTGTTATAATGTAGCGGGACAAACCTGAATGACGGCCAAAGAAGTCGTCAAGCGGCTAAAGGCAGACGACTGGTTCGAGGTGCGGCAAGAGGGTGGCCACAAGCATTTCGCCGACCATGAGAGACCTGGAGAAACCTGGAATCGTGACGGTATCGATGCACGGCAGCAAGGACATTCCCAAGGGAACGCTCGGCAACATCTTCCGACAAGCCGGGTGGAAATCGAGCCATGATTGAATACACTGTGATCTTTGAGCGCGGCGGCGATGGGGAAGAGAACTGGGGCGCTTATGTGCCTGACCTTCCCGGTTGCACTACGACGGGCGATACGCTGCAGGAGGCCGAGGCCAACATCCGGGATGCAATACGAGGTCACATCGCGGCGCTCCGGGACACGGGCCAGCCGATCCCGGAGCCGGCGATCCATGCGGGCAGGGTGGCGGTGACGGCATAGGTCACACATTTGACCTGCGCACAG
>JBGPOG010000195.1:0-7699 GCA_041487935.1 Chthonomonadia bacterium
AACGCCATGATCTGCGCGGGGCTGGTGTCGCCTTTGTGCTGTTTGAAAAGGAGGTTGTAGGTACGGCTGGAGTTGAACGGCGGGTCGAGGTAGATAAGATCCACCGTCTCGTCCGGCACGTGCTTGCGGAGAATCTCCAGGTTATCGCCGTAGTAGAGAGTGTTCTGCATAATTCGAAAGTTAGTCGCAGGGCTTACGAACTCCTGCGATCTTGCCCGGCTTCAAGGGTAAAATCATCGATAAGCAGAGAGCCGCTAATAGAGAGAGCAGTCCAAACATTGAGAAACACACTTCATGATCGCGGTAAGTGGTGGCTGCCGCAGAATCCAGACCAGAAGACGATAGGAGAAGTGACACATGACCCGGGTCAGTGGATCACCCTCACATTGCATGACACACCGGACTGGAGTCGGGGCGGATTTCGAGAAGGGTTCCAACTAGGAACGATCTACGGAGAATTAGCTAATGGCCGGATCCTGACATTATGGGATTGCAGTTGCACCGAGATTAGCAGCGATCTTAAGAATCGGACTTCTGGTTGCAGTCAAGCCAACGCGTCTGTAGCGTTGCTTGGCGGCCACTATTCCAATGCGGACGATACTACATTCGACGAAATTGGATTTTGTTTCGAGCACGTGCATAGGTGGTGGCAACACCACGGTTTTGAGTGCGACTTCGCTGCAACACACGAGGGGCTATCGGTCGAATATATTTTCCCACCAGCATTCGAGGCGGACATTCCGGATGGACGAATCACGATTCATCGCACACTAAACAAATCCGAGAAGTACTACCAAAACTTTACACTCTCTTCGGAAATCGCATGCAGATTCACATCGCGGATGCCAATGACGTTGACTGCAATGCGTCAACGCGTCTTGCGACCAATGGTGAATCTGATTTCGTTGGCGGTAGGGCGGATGTGTTCTGTCGCAGATATCTGGGCGATTCAGCACTGTCCGCAGAGTCCCCAGGAGCATGTGGTTCCGATAGACGTATTTCTCGCCGACGACATGATTGACACGAACGAAAGTGATTTTGAACCACTCTTCACTGCCGATGAAATAAGGCCATGCTTCGACGGTTTAGTCAACGGATGGCTAAGAGCTTCCGAGGAGCTTCAGCAAGTTATCGACCTTTACTTTGGCGTGCTAGGTGCGCGTCAAATTTACCTCCGAAATGCATTTCTAAACTATGCACAGGCAGTTGAGGCCTACCACGACCTGAGCCGGCGATTCCGCGCGCTTAAGATTGAAAAGGGTGAATACAAGCGCCGCGCAAAGGAGATCAAAGCTATCGTGACTGACGATTTGTCACCAGAAAGCAAGCAAACCTTAGAGGACGCGATCGGACTGGCCTGTAAACCGTCGTTGCAAGAACGTCTAGCCGAGCTGATCGACGTGCATTGGAGTGGGATTGCGGGGCACGTTGGCTCTAAGGACGAATTTAGCCGGAGTGTAAAAGTAACAAGAAATGCCTTGACCCATCCCAGAAAGTCAGGTCGAAGCAAGGCGGCGACGGGAATTGAACTAGCCAAGCTTACACGCGGGTTGGAACTCCTTGTCAGGGCATGCTTAATATCGGAACTAGGTCTCCCCGAAGAACTGAAGACGGAGGTCTTACGACGTAGCCGGGTTAGTAGTAGATTATGACGCTAATAGTCCGTAACTCGAAATTGGACCTTAGAGCTCACTCCCACCTCTCGCTTGTTGCACGCAGCGGACAGTAATTGACGGCTCGGCGAAGTCCTCACAGTCCCACCGACATTACCAGCACCTGTCCCTCGATATCGCGTTTGGGTAGCGCTTGGGGCCGCCGGGCTGAAAGTCGGAGCGGCGATGCCAAATTATATTTCGAAACAGCCTGCTTGTCAACGCACTCTCCGCCTGTTGGCTGGCACAACCGTTGCCTCAAGCCCGCCCTATGTGCTAGAATTCTCGCAACTGAATTGAGACCGACCTCGGCGATGGACCCCGCCGACCCTATTGGGTGAACCGCTCATTTCGAGATAATGGCTCCTGATTTGGCGCTTGCTGCGTACCAAGTCAGGAGCCATTTTTGTCGAATTCTCGCTGGTCGGAATCAGGATTTCGTATTATGCGTCTCTGGGCGTCCGGCATTGTTACTCTAACGACTGTGTTCGCCATGACCGCGCCTGTTCGGTTGCAGGCGCAGGCTACCGATAAGCTGGTCCGCGACCTCTCTTCGAGCGAAGTATCGATTCGCTTCGAAGCGGCATCGCTCCTGGCGCGGCGCAAGGACCGGGCGGCGACCCCTGCTCTGGTTAAAGCGCTCACGCACGAAACGGCGGCGCACGTGCGAGACCAGATCGTAGCCGGCCTTGCCAATAACCGCGATCCGGCCAGCGTGGACGGGCTTCTGGCGGCGCTTCGTCATAAGGATGCAGTCGTGCGCGCCGGAGCAGTTCGCGTCCTCGGTGTCATCGGGGACAAGCGCGCGGTACAACCGCTTATCGCGGTGGTCAAAGACCGCTCAGCGGACGTGCGCCGCAATGCGATCGAGGCGCTGACGATCTTGTCCGATCGCGCCGCCGTTCCGTCATTCGTCGCCGCGCTCAAGGACCCGGACTGGAAGGTCCGGCTGAAGGCGGTAAACGCGGTGGCGGCGTTTCGAGAGAGGACGGCGCAACCGGCTCTGATCGGATTGCTCCACGATTCTACGACCGCCGTCCAACAGGCCGCAGCTTCTGCCCTCGGCGCGCTTGGCGACCGGGGCGCGGTCGCGCCTCTCATGGCAATCGTGGAAGACAAACGGCCACAGCAGCGGTTTGGTGTAAAGTTCTTCGCCGCAAATGCGCTCGGAATGCTCGGAGACCGGCGAGCCATTCCTATCCTGATCGAGGGTTTGCATGACCCGGACCCTTTCGTGCGGAGCAACGCCGCCCTGTCCCTGGGCTACTTGCGCGACACATCCGCGGTTCCTCCGCTGATGCAAGCCATGAACGACAAGAGCGCCTATGTACGGTTTCGCGCAATCCAGTCGCTTGGCCAGCTCAAGGACAGGCGCGCCGTGCCGGCTCTCATGAAAGCCATGGTGAACCAGAAGAACCACGAGGACGTGCGTGAGCAGGCGGCCAAAGCGCTGGGGAATATCGGGGATCGCCAGGCCGTGTCTGCGCTAATCCAGGCGCTTAACGATTCGGACGACCGGATCGTCAAAAACGCGGTCTTCTCCCTCACCCAGCTCCGCGATCCTCGCGCTGTCGAGCCACTCCGAAAGCTATTGAATCACAAAGAGCCGGGCGTGCAAGTATCGGCACAGGCGGCCCTCCGCGTATTCGAGGATCCCGCTCCGTCGAAGCGGCTGTGAATGGTATCCGACAGGAACGGTAACAGTTCACACTTGGTGAGAAAAACAGATCCCTACGGGATGACGGCACTGGGTTACGAGCGAGAAGACATCTCCGTCATCCCGTAGGGATCTGTATTTCCTCTAAATTTCTGTGAACAGTTGCCAGTAAAGACTTGAAAATGAATGCTACGAAATACCTGATCGTCGGGCTAGGCGGTTTTATCGGCGCAAACGCGCGGTATATCGTTGGGGGATGGGTGCAGCAGAAGTGGGGTCCGTCATTTCCTTATGGCACGTTCATTATCAACGTCACGGGATCGTTCATCCTGGGTGTGTTCAGCACGCTCTTCATGCGGCTGGCCTGGAACGAGCAGTGGCGGCTGCTGATCGCCATCGGCTTTGTCGGGGCTTACACAACGTTCTCGACCTTCGAATATGAGAGTCTGCAGCTAATCGTGCAGGGCAGCCGGTACCGCGCCGCAGCCGTAAACCTGGCCGGAAGCGTCGTCGCGGGGTTCTTTGCGGCATATCTGGGCGTCGTATTGGCTCGGTCACTGTTTGCCTTGAAGGGGCGGCCATAGCGCCGTTCGGGAGGAGACAAAGATGAAGATTCACGGTCCGGGAAAGCTCATTCGTATCTATGTCGGCGAGTCGGACAATTGGCATGGGCAGGCGCTCTACAATGCAATCGTCGAGCGGGCGCGCAAGGAAGGGATTGCGGGCGCCACGGTTTCGCGCGGTATCGAAGGATATGGGGCGAACAGCCGCATCCATACCGCCTCGATCCTGCGCCTTTCAGAGGACCTGCCGATCAAGATCGAGATCATAGACACAGCCGAGCGGATCGACCGATTCCTGCCGCTGCTCGATGAGATGGTATCCGAGGGCTTGATCACCGTTCAGGAGATCGAGATCTTCAAGTACGTCCATGCGAGTAAGCCAGAGGGTAAGGCTTAGATGGCGAATTCCGCAAGCACGGGCAAGGAATCGATGACCGTGCTGCATGTAGAGCCGAATAACGTGCTACGGCGATGGCTGCTGCGCGCCGGCTACTGTTTGCTTCTCATCATATTAAGCGTCCTCGCGCTGCTCCGGTACGTCGGCGTCTTCGGCGGGAATGTCAGGGTGGTAGAAGAGGGCCAAGTCTATCGCAGCGCGCAGCTTACCGGCGATGATCTAACGCGATTGCTGGACGAACGTCGAATTCGCAGCGTTATTAACCTTCGAGGAGCTCTGCCTAACGATGCTTCGTATCGTTCAGAGATCGCCACTTGCGCAAAGTCAGGAGTCAACCACTTCGACATTCGCCTGAGCGCCGAGCGCATGCCGCCTCCCGGTGAGTTGCTCAAGCTGCTCAATGCACTCGATACGGCGGCACGCCCACTGCTCGTTCACTGCTTTGGGGGAGCGGATCGATCCGGACTCGTATCGACTCTCTACCTAAACGTAGAACGGGGTGTCCCCCTGGACGAAGCACTGTCGCGCCAGCTAACCTGGCGGTACGGCCACCTCTCTTTCGGCCACGCCCACGCGATGGATGACTTCTTTGCACTTTATCGCCACACGGCAGGAGGGCGCAGTCTGCGGGAGTGGGTGCAACGCCTCTATCCTAAGCTCTACGAGCAGCGGCTCGCGGAGCAACGGCATGGAACAGTGCCGCGAAGCGGTTCCTTATTGGTTTTGTGGTCTCTGGGATTGATTCACTGAAGGACGAGAGGATACGTGATGGCCTTGAGAAGACGACTGTCAATCTGCATATTCGTACTGTGCTGCCTCGCTCCCACACTCCAAGCGCTGGATCGTGTGCCCGATCGCAAAACGCAAAACGTCATCCTGGTAATGACAGACGGGCTCCGTTGGCAGGAGGTGTTCGGCGGCGCAGATGAGGCGCTGATGAACAAGGAAAGTGGCGGCGTTAAGGACGTGGACGCGCTGAGGAAGGCCTATTGGCGGGATACGCCGGAACAGCGGCGAGAGGCGCTGCTGCCGTTCTTCTGGAGCGTAATTGCGCGCAGCGGGGTGCTCTATGGTAATCAAGCCAAGGGTAGTGTCGCGCATGTGACAAACGGCCTCAATTTCTCTTATCCCGGCTATAACGAAACGCTCACCGGCTATCCAGACCCAGGCATCAACAGCAACGCGAAGCGCCCGAATCCCAATGTTACCGTCTTCGAATGGCTGCACCGCAAACAACCCTTCCGTGGCAAGGTAGCAGCATTCGCCGCATGGGATGTCTTCCCGTCCATCTTCAACCGCGAACGGTGCGGGTTTCCCGTCAATGCCGGTTACGAGCCGTTTACTGAGGGGCGGATTACCCCACAGATCGAGCTATTAAACCGGCTGAAGGCCGAAACGCCCAAGAAGTGGGATGAAGAGCCGTTCGACTCGACCCCCTTTTACACGTCGCTGGAATACCTTAAGACCCGGAAACCGCGCCTGCTCTATCTATCGCTCGGCGAGACGGATGATTGGGCGCACGAAGGTAACTATGCCGAGTACCTAGACGCGGCGCATCGCGTCGATCTCTATCTGAAGATGATCTGGGAGACCATCCAGTCCATGCCGGAATACCGGGGCAGGACAACACTGCTCGTTGCAACAGACCACGGGCGAGGAGACGCTCCGGTAGGTTGGCGGAGTCATGGCACAACGACGAAAGGCTCCGAAAACATCTGGGTTGCTGTTTTGGGGCCGGACACTCCCGCACTGGGCGAGCGCTCGCAGGGACCAGCCGTCACACAAAGCCAGATCGCAGCGACCGTGGCGGCGCTTCTGGGACAGGACTACTGTGCGGCGGTTCCAAAAGCGGCGAAAACGATTGCGGAAGCGGTTACCGCAGGAACTCGATAACCCAGGATGGCTTCTTCCAGAGAGGAAGCTCATTCAAGCATATCAGGGCGACGTATTCGCCGGAGGCTAATTCTATGGGCAACAAGATTGAAAGTATCCGCGCGATGGAGATTCTGGACTCGCGCGGCAATCCCACCATTCGTGTCTATGTTACTTTGGAGGATGGCACGCACGCCTCCGCTTCCGTGCCGTCTGGCGCTTCGACCGGCGAGAACGAAGCGGTGGAGTTGCGCGATGGCGACAAGTCGCGCTACGGCGGCAAGGGCGTGTTGACGGCGGTCAAGAACGTCAACGATACAATCGGGCCGGCGCTCGGCGGCATGGACCCGGCAAGGCAGAGTGAGATCGATTACCGGATGATCGGGCTGGACGGCACACTCAATAAGGGCAAGCTTGGTGCGAATGCGATCCTCGGCGTCTCGATGGCGGTTGCCCGCGCCGCAGCGGAATGCGCCGGGCTGCCGCTCTATGCTTACCTGGGAGGGCCTGGCGGCACTCGCTTGCCGATCCCCATGATGAATATCCTGAACGGCGGCAAGCACGCCGACAACAGCGTAGATTTCCAGGAGTTCATGGTTATGCCGGTTGGCGCGCCGACCTTCGCGGAGGCGCTCCGGTATGGGGCGGAGACTTTCTATGCACTTAAGTCCCTACTCCACGAGCGCGGCTACTCCACGGCGGTTGGAGATGAAGGAGGCTTTGCGCCAAATCTCAAGAGCAACGAGGAGGCTTGCGAGCTGATCGTGGAAGCGATCCAGGCGGCCGGCTATCAGCCCGGCAAGGACATCGCGCTTGCGCTCGACCCGGCCGCGAGCTCGTTCTTCGAGGGCGGAATGTACAACCTGTCCAAATCGGGCGGAGGCGCGAACGCAAGCGACGAGATGACTGCGTTGTATGCCGGATGGATCGACCGCTATCCTATCGTCTCCCTCGAAGACGGTCTTGCCGAGGGCGACTGGAAGGGCTTTGCGCGACATACGGCGGCACTCGGCGAAAGGATTCAGATCGTCGGCGATGACATTTTTGTAACGAACAAGACGTTCATCCGCCGCGGCATCGCGGAAAAGAGTGCAAATGCGGTCCTGATTAAGCTAAACCAGATCGGCACGGTCACGGAGACGATAGAATCCATCGAACTTTGCCGGGAAGCCGGCTGGCGATTCGTGATCTCTCACCGCTCAGGTGAGACGGAAGACGCGTTTATGGCCGATTTCGCAGTGGCCATGGGCGGCGGGCAAATCAAGACCGGCTCCGCTTGCCGCAGCGAGCGGATAGCGAAGTACAACCGGCTCCTGGAGATCGAGGCAGAGTTGGATAGCGCTGCGCGCTTTGGCTGGAGCCTTGGAACAAACTAATATCTTAACCGGGAGGGTGTCCGCTGAGCCTGCAATGGAACGTGACTCACTTAGCGAGCTAGAGTGCCTCGCGCGAGAGGCCGGCGCGGAAGGAATCGCTATGGAGGCCCGGTCTCTCGCCGAGCGGGCCACCGAAGGGCGATTTTACGTCGCTTGCGTGGGCCAATTCAAGCGCGGTAAGT
>JBGPOG010000196.1:0-7696 GCA_041487935.1 Chthonomonadia bacterium
CGAGTACGAAAAGGAGTCGCCGAAGCAGCGCCCGTTCGACTGGCAAAACGTGCTGGATGATATGAAAAAGAAGGGAAAGGCCAACGATCCCAGCTCGGGGGCGGAGCTTGTGGGCAAGCCTCAGCCGGGGGGACTGTCGCCGCACATCCTGGAGCCAAGTATCGCGCAGGTCCAGATCGACGAATACCCGGACGAAGTTCAGCTTCTCGGCTTCTTCGGAAAGGACCAGGGCAAGGTGAAGATCGACGGAACCGAGGTTCAGGTCAAGTCATGGGCCGAGGACAAGGTCGTCTGCAATTTACCGCGCACCGGTAACGCCGGCGCGGCGGGGGACGTGCAGGTATTTGTCCGCGACCTGAAGAGCAACCTGCGCACGATCTCCCTTTGGAATCTCACGATACGCTAGAAGTGGCTTCAGCCCGGCCATGCCGAGCTGAAAGTTACGGGGCCGGTATTACTCAAGTTCCGCGCGGACCTCGGGGATTATCGCGAAAAACCGGCGGCTGACCCGAAATTCCCCTTGCGCTCTGCAACTGCCACCCGCGACTCCAAAACCACCCAGACGGCGGAGGGCTCGGCAGCGGAGGGGGACTGCACCATTACCTGGTCGGGACAGGGGACGTTTGTGTCCGGAGGGTTCGATACGGCGGCCCAACTGGTTATTCTCGCGCGCATGACCGTGGATACGAAGACCAAGAAAGGGTTTCTCGGCCTGGCGTATGGAGCAACGCAAAGCGCCATTCCCTTCACGCAGACTACCGTTTGTCCGAACACGCCGACCAGAAACGACAAGTTCGCGATCGCGTTCGGCCTGCTGCAAGGGCCGCACAACTTCCCGGATCCGGCCGGACGGCCAGGGTTTCCGGACGTCCCGCTACCCGCCATCGGACTCTCGTTCGCGAACGACTTTACGATTCTAGGAGACACATTTAACGACCCGACCGGAATCATGCAGATCGCCTGGGACCCGGCGACTCCGGTATTCGTCCCGGATCCCAATGCGGCGCGCAGTGCAAAATCGAGATAACTTCACACCCCGGCGATATCGATAAACAAGTCCGCGAGCGGGTCGTTATGTCCCGCTCGTGTTTTCTTTCCGTTAGTTACGGTCGCCCTCCCACAAGTGCCACGACAGATCGGTCGATTGCACTACCAATCGGTCCAAACAATCGTTGGTAACCCTGATGTGCAGGATTAACAATCTATCAGGTCGAAGCGACATGCACCACCAAATGGAATCGAATTTCTCGAATGCGTACAATCAATAACCCCTACGAAACCGGCCTCGACAAGAACGCCGCCAACTACGTGGCGCTCACACCGCTCAACTTCTTGAGATGGAGCGGCGATGTTACACCGGGGCGAAGCTCTGTGATCCACGGCGCCCGGCGTTTTACTTGGGCGGAGACCTATGCTCGCTGCCGGCGGCTGGCTTCCGCCCTGGCCAACCACGGAATCGGAGCTGGCCATACGGTGTCGGTCATGCTGGCCAATACTCCGGAGATGTACGAGTGTCATTTCGGCGTGGCGATGTCGGGCGCGATTCTCAACACGCTGAATACCCGGCTGGATGCGCCTGCAATCGCCTTCATGCTTCAGCATGCGGAAGCCAAAGTACTCATAACGGACCGCGAGTTCTCACCAACTATCGCCCAAGCTCTAAGCGACCTTAAGGTAAAGCCGCTCGTCATCGACGTAGATGACCCGGAATACTCCGGTCCTGGCGAACGGTTAAGTCCGATGGATTATGAGGATTTTCTGAGGAGTGGCGATCCGGATTTCAGTTGGATGCCGCCGCCGGACGAGTGGAACGCTATTTCGCTCAACTATACCTCAGGCACTACCGGCAACCCGAAGGGCGTGGTCTTCCACCATCGCGGCGCGTATCTGAATGCCATCGGCAACATCCTCACTTGGACCCTGCCTCGTCAAGCAGTCTATCTCTGGACCGTGCCGATGTTCCACTGCAACGGCTGGTGCTTCCCCTGGTCGATGGCGGCTGTCAGCGGCACGAACGTTTGCCTTCGAAAGGTCGAGGCCGGAGCGATCTTCCGGCTGATCCGCGAGCACCGCGTCACCCACTACTGCGGCGCGCCGATCGTCCACAACACCATGCTCATGTCGACGCCGGAAATGCGGGAGGGAATTACGCACAAAGTCCAGGCCATGGTCGCGGGCGCGGCGCCTCCGGCATCCACCATCGAGGCGATGGACCGCATCGGAATCGAGCTCACCCACGTTTACGGCCTGACAGAGGTCTACGGCCCCGCGACCGTGTGCGTGAAGCAAGATGAATGGAACGATCTGGAGCCGCGGGAACGCGCGGTTCTCAACGCGCGCCAGGGCGTCCGGTACCTGGTGGAGGATGAGGTGGCAGTGCTCGATCCCGTAACACTTCAGCCGGCGCCGTGGGATGGCGATACGATTGGCGAGATCATGTTTCGCGGCAATATCACCATGAAGGGCTACTTGAAGAACCCGGAGGCGACCCGGCAGGCCTTTTACGGCGGCTGGTTCCACTCGGGCGATCTCGCCGTGACCCACCCGGATGGCTACTTCAAAATCAAGGACCGCGCCAAAGACATCATCATCTCCGGCGGGGAAAACATCTCTTCAATCGAGGTTGAAGACGCTTTGCACCGCCACCCGGCCGTATTCGGGGCGGCTGTCGTCGCTCAGCCCGACCCCAAATGGGGAGAAACGCCGTGCGCGTTTGTGGAGCTGAAGCCCGATTCGACTGCCACGGAGGAGGAGCTAATCGCCTTCTGCCGCGAGCACCTGGCGCACTTCAAAGCGCCCAAGTCCGTGGTCTTTGGGCCGCTGCCGAAGACGTCTACCGGGAAGATTCAAAAGTACGTCTTGAGGCAGCGGGCGCAGTCGGCGTCGGCGATTTCGGACGAGTGATTACGTTCCCAAACCGCGCCGCAGGACACTTCTGTACCCTCGCTCGATTAACGTGGAAGCAATTGTTAGCAAAAGCTGCAGAATCGGTAACACTCCGGGGCAAGTTCAAGCCGTGCACAAGGAATGTCACTTCAGAATAGAAATACATGGTGCAAATTAGTAGTTCATGGTAGAATCTTGATGAGCCGCTTCATCGTGAAGACGAATAGTAACTCAGAATAACATGATTGATCGCGTAGAACTGCGGCTGATTGCTCGTGAACGCTTGAAGGATGCGCGGGTACTATTACGGGCAGGACGGTACGACGGTGCAATTTACCTTGGAGGGTATGTCGTCGAAGTCGCTTTGAAAGAGAGGATATGCAGAACACTGAAATGGGGGAGTTTTCCGCAATCAAGGGCAGAATTTCATAGCTACCAGAGCTATAAGACGCATGATTTGGATGTGCTTCTTTCACTTACGGGGGTAGAAGCGAGGATCAAGGCGAGATATCTGGCGGAGTGGTCGGCGGTCGCGACGTGGGATCCCGAAGCGCGGTATAACCCAGTTGGAATGGTTTCCAAAGCGGACGCAGAGCTCATAGTTGAATCGGCAGCTATTCTACTGAAGGCACTATGCAAGAGCTATTGAATCGTTTGAATATCTTAGAGCGCAAAATCTCGTCGGAGCGTGGTGATTTTACACTTTTCGCCCTGTTCTTGAGAGAAGACGCGCAGGATAAATGGGACCTCGTTGTCGCCGCACCCTGGTTAGAGCCGGGTTCGAAAGAGGCACTGTCCTTCCTGGCGGACCAAATCCAAACGGAATTCGACACAAGCGAGCTAACAAAGTTGTCTCGTATAGCAATAATCGATCAAACGAATCCGGCGTTAAGCGCAATTAACAACTCGATCCATGCAAAACATGGGATGTCAGAATTTCGTGATTGCACCTTCTTCGGTCTACATATCAAACATGCATATATCATTACCTCTTCAAAACCATCGACTGATGCTCCTGCGGTCGCTCTAGCGTAAGTGTTAGACTGTCGTGAAATTCCGAACTTTCATTTACTTCGTATTTCGATTCATTTGCAGGCAACATTGTGTCAACGATTAGCCATGCTGAGGAATACCCCGTACGTCGAACCTGTAATCAGGATGGCATCGTCACCCTAACCCTCTCCCGCGGCGACCGCTTCAACCCGCTCTCCTCCGCAATGATCGCCGCCCTGCAAGCCGAGCTTGACTCAATTGCAACGGACGATACCGCGCGCGTGATTATCCTTGCCGCCGAAGGAAAGGGCTTCTGTTCGGGCCATGATTTAAAGGAGATACGCGAGCACGCAGGAGATCAGGCATGGCAGCGCCAGCTCTTCGACGACTGCAGCCACATGATGCTCACTCTCAATCGTATGCCTCAGCCGGTCATTGCTCGCGTCCAAGGAATTGCGACGGCTGCCGGGTGCCAACTCGTGGCGTCGTGCGATCTGGCGGTGGCTTCGGAGAACGCGGAGTTTGCGCTCCCCGGCGTGAATATCGGCTTGTTCTGCTCCACACCTGCCGTCCCCGTCGTGCGAGCTATCGGGCGTAAACGCACTATGGAGATGCTTCTGACCGGCAAGGCAATCGACGCCGCGACGGCACTCTCGTGGGGTTTGGTGAACCGGGTCGTTCCGGCTGACCGGCTTGATGAAGAGATCCGGGAATTCACGGATGTTATTCTCGCCAAGAGTCCAGCCGCGATCGGGATGGGAAAGCAGGCATACTATTCACAGATCGATCGTCCAATGGATTCGGCTTATGACCTGGCAAGCGATGCGATGGCGCGCAACTTGACGCATGAGGACGCGGCGGAGGGGATTAATGCCTTTCTAGAGAAGCGCTCCCCGAATTGGCGCGGGAAGTAGAATGGAGCGGAACTTCCAACGGATCGAATCCGATAATACACCACAACATGAAACACCCATCGGAGCTTCGGGGTACCGGATTCCAGAGATACTCCCGAATTCCTGAGATAGATATCTCGCGCCACGATGTAACCCTCCCAGGCCTGCCCGTTGAGCTCGCCGGCACGACGATCGTACAATTGAGCGACTTTCACCGCGGCTGCGGGAATACGGACGAGCTGATCGAAGCGGCCGTCACGCTCGCAAACAACCTGGAAGCTGATTACATCGTTCTGACCGGCGATTTCATCAATCAGCACAGGCGCGACGTGCTGCCGGCAGTAAAAATGACCGCCAGGCTGCGAGCGAGGCGGGGCGTCTTCGCGGTGCTCGGCAATCACGATTACCGCGGCGATCCGGTCCTTCTATCTTCCGCGCTGGAAACGGCCAGTATCGCTATGCTGACTAATCGTGCCATACGTCTCTCTCACAACCTCTGGCTGTCCGGCATCGATGACATGGAAAAAGGAGAGCCTGATCTCGCCGCGGCCCTCTGTCCTATCCCGGAAGAAGCTGCCGCCATCCTCCTCTCACACAACCCGGAAGTAATTGACATCGTGCCTGAAGGCCGGCCGATACTAATTCTGTCCGGCCACACCCACGGAGCGCAAATCAGGGTTCGTGCCCCCTCTCCTGAATCGATCTGCCGACGGCACCTGGGCACGCGGTACGCCCACGGCTGGTATTACAGGTCCGCGGTCAAAATGTACGTAAACCGCGGGATCGGCGTTACCGGGCCCTGGCCGCTCAATCGCCGGCACAACTGCCCGCCTGAGATTGCCGTTTTCAGCCTGCTTGCGGTCCCATAATCCCGATGTTCCTCCTGCGGACAGATCCGTTATTCAGTTAGGCCCGCATTGTTACCGGTAAATTCGGAACATTGTCTGCGCCTTATGCGTCTCATATCTGCCGCGACCACGAATTGCCGCGAATTCTGCCAATTTGAAATGCACTCCTCATTCGAACGCAGGCGTGGCCAGGGATTGCCACGATAACAGAGTGGCCATGCGCGCGCCCGGCTTGGTGGCAAGAGTCGCCCGTCCGGGCGCTCCTGGTCCTAATCGCTCCAAACCTGCCTTGCCTGATGTGCCGCGGTGCAGCGCGCCAGTGAGTCATCCGATGCCCGCCCGCCAATTAAAGGGGAAACGATGCTTATTCACGGACAAGCTGAGATCGACCGCAAGGAATTTGAGAATCTATTTACCAGCAGCTATCAGCGAGCATACAGCCTTGCCTATCGATACACCGGAAACTCGAGCGATGCCGAAGACCTGACGCAAGATGCGTTTGCCCGCGCGTGGGGTTCCTATCACCGTTATGACCGCAAACGGCCATTCGAGGTCTGGCTGCTAAGAATACTGTCAAACCTGGCAATCGACCGTTGGCGCCGCACAGCGACTGTCCGGACGTACAGTCTCGATCAGGCGTTCTCGACGAATGGCGCGGAGATCAAGCTTGCCTCCTTTATCGCCGATCGATCGTCCGGTCCGGAGGAAAGCTGCCTCGGCAAAGCATTCGGGGAGCTGGTCCATAACGCGCTCGAACAGCTTCCGGACACCTATCGAACGGCAATCATTTTGACGGATATAGAGCAGTGGACCTACGAAGAGGTTGCTCGAAGAATGCGGTGCCCCGTGGGCACGGTACGTTCCCGGCTGCATCGCGGGAGGCAGCTTTTGCGACAGCACCTCAGCCGTTTTCGTATGGAAGAAGGCGGCAGCTTGCCGGTTTGCGTCGCCGCCGCGAACTTCTAAGAAGGAATTTCCCGAGCGACGCAGTACAATGCATTGGATCGGAATCATCAAGTGGTTCTTGGCGCGCATAAGGGAATTCAACCGATGAATACAGATACGCGACCGCTCCGCGCTCTCATTTGCGAAGACGAGGGCGTAACCGTCATGCAGCTTCGAAAAGCGTTAACCAGGGCGGGATATGAGGTCGTTGGAGAAGCGGTCGAAGGAGAGCGCGGAACCGCGCTCGCGCGGGAGCTGAAACCCGACGTGGTCATTATGGACCTCAACATGCCGGGGATGGACGGAGTGCAGGCGACGCGCCGGATTCTCGAGGAGGCTGCGACGCCGGTCATTGTCTTGACGGCATATTGTGACGACAAGTCGGTGGAGGATGCCCTGGCTGCCGGAGCGTGCGCGTACCTGGTCAAACCCGTCGCCAGCGAGCAGTTGATCCCGGCGCTCAAGACGGCAATCGCTCGCTTCGAGACGATGAAAGAAGTTCAGAAGGAAAACGAAAACCTTAAAGAAGCGCTTGAAACCCGCAAGCTCGTAGAGCGCGCCAAAGGGATTCTAATGAAGCGCAAAGACCTTGCCGAGGCCGACGCGTTTCGCCAGATGCAGAAGATGTCCCGCGATAAGTGCCAGACTATGAAGATAACCGCCAACGAGGTCATTGCGGCGGATACGATACTGTCTTGAAGCCGGCTTCCGCAGACTTAAGTGTGCATTGAAACGAACGGTAGGGGGCGAATAATTCGAGCGGGCGCCTATGCCAAACGGCAGAGATATCGCCCGAATTATTCGCCCCCTACTGGTGATCCCCTTTCCGATCTGATTTCAGGTCCGATCCGAATCGATCTGCTGGATTCGCTTTAGGTGGCGTCCGCCTTCGAAGGGAGTCGTCAGCCAGACCTGGAGGATCGGTTCGAGCTGGTCTTCAGGCACCAGACGCTCGCCGAGCGAGAGAACGTTGGCATCGTTGTGGAGGCGGGCGTAACGAGCCGATTCCACGTTCCAGCAGAGCGTACAGCGAACTCCGCGAACGCGATTGGCGACGATTGCCTCCCCGTTCCCTGACCCGCCCAATACGATCCCCCGCTCGAATTCCCCTCGGGCGACGGCCTCGGCGAC
>JBGPOG010000197.1:0-7695 GCA_041487935.1 Chthonomonadia bacterium
ACGCGAACGTGGCCAGCCATGCCAGAAATCTGCGGTTTTTACCGTTCATTAACTGCATCGAGTTGTTTTCGCTCAGAGACAGATTAGACGCGACTACACATATTGTACGCTGAAATGCGGTTTTTCGTTATCCTCATAATGCGGGATATTGCGTACAGGGCGTAGGGATGAAGCATTCGCACGCAAATCTGCCATCGGGAGCGCAAACCGATCGCGCGAATGCTTCATCCCTACAACATATCACACTGCCGCTTCAAGAATTGGAAGCAGATAATTTGCTGTACGTACAAAATGCCCATCTAAAGGGTCCGCGCGTCTCGAATGAAGGCCGCCGTTTCCTCCGGGAGCGCTGTGTTGATCGAGATGCCTGATCCGAGCTCGAATCCCGCGATCGTTGTAAGCCGGGGATAGATTTGCAGATGCCAGAGATAGTAATCCTTGGATTCGTCCTCCAATGGCGCGGTGTGGATGATGAAGTTGTAATCCGGATCGTTGAGCGCAAACTTCAACTTGCGGAGCTGGCGAAATAGCACGTCTGCAAGGTCCCGAATTTCATCATCTCCCACATTACCAAAGCTCGCGCTGTGGGTGCGCGGAAGAATCCACGTCTCGAAAGGAACCCGAGACGCGTACGGGTGGAAGGCCACGAATCTCGGGGATTCATCCACGATACGATCCCTGGCAAGGAGCTCGTGGTGCAGCATTTCGCAATAGATGCATTGGCCGGTGCTGTCGTAGTGCTCTTCCGCCACGGCGTGGCGCAATCGGATGTCGCGCGGCACAACGGGCGTCGCGACAAGCTGGCTGTGAGAGTGCGACAAACTCGTCCCGGCCTTCTCCCCATGATTCTTGAAGATAATGATCGCTTTCCAGTTCTTATTCTGCCGCAGCTCGCGAAAGCGTAATCGAAATGCGTACAGCACTTCCGCCACGTGATGACAATCCCGACCCGTCAGGCCACCTGTGTGCATGGGAGACTCGATGATAACCTCGTGGACCCCCGCACCCTCCATGTAAGGAAAAAACTCATTCTGCAGCATGTGGCTGCAGTTGCGATTTGGGTTGAGCGCCGCAAACTTGTTAGGAGTAACCCTTACCCACCACCCTGGCCCGTCCTTCGTGCCGCCCGGCATACGGAATGCGAGGACTTCGGGCGGAGTCATGGCCTCATTACCCGGACAGAACGGGCATACGGAAGCGCCCGGGCGATCGTCTTTTGGACTATCGGGCCGGACGAACTCGTGCGGCCGCTTGGCTCGCTCGGTCGCCATGATGACCCACTCCTTCGTCGAAACGTCTTGTCGCAGCACCGGCATTCCGCTTTCCTCCGAGGGTTCTACGTCCTTCTATCAGAGCAGGCCTGAATCAATGAATGGCTGCAAGCGTCTCACCTGCCGGCCGTTCCAGCGGTCGTTTGAATAACGTGCCCAGCCAGGCTTGAATGGCTTTATCGTTGTCACCGCTCAGCGGGTCTTTGAAGCGTGCCTCCCACCAGTTTGCATTCTTGAAGTCAGCGCGCCTGACTTGATCTCCCTGGCCGTATTCGACGACGGCCATCCAGAGGATTGCGTTTCGCAAGTCCGTACCGATCAAGTACGCGCCTTCCAGCCGGGCTCTACTGAGATTAGCGCCTTGCATCTGCGCTGAACTGAGGCCTGCGCCTTGCAAGGCTGCCCCGTCCAGGTTCGCGTACTGAAGGCAAGCAGAATTCAGGTGCGCGTCTTCCAGCCGGCTCGCACCCATATCGGCTCGCAGTAACTGCGCTCCGCTTAGATGCGCGCCTTGCATCCAGGCTCGACGCAGATTGGCGCCCTCCATATGGGAGTTGTCGAGTTCCGCATAGGCGAGAAAGCACCCGAAGAGAGGGAGCGACTGTTTCGGCCTCCATAGGCCCATCTGCATCGCGTCCCCCTCCGGAGCAAGGTCGGGCGGGGCTGCCAGAAGGCGCAGCGCGCCGGCAAGGGAGTCGCGGGAATCCAGCAGTCCGCGGACGGCGGTGTTCAGTTCTTCGATTTGTTGACGCGTCTCTTTTCCGCCTGGATCCTTCGGATCGCCTCCAGCCGGGACAAATGCCTTACGCGCTGCGATCAGCTTGCTGCACTCATCGGAGTTCGCAATGTCTCTCAGCAGCGCTGCAGACAGGGATTCGATGTCGTGAAGTCGCGCGATACGATCCAGGCTGCGGAAGGCTTCGTTGTCTAGCGCATCCAGATTGCTCAAGTGGGCGGCAAGCGCTTCCTCGAATCCCGCCACGGCGGACCGGTTGGCGTGAGCCAGATCGTCCACAAGACTATCGAGCAGCTTCGGGTTCCGCTTGCCGGCAAACTCGGCCATCGTCGAGATGGCCCGCTGCATCTCCGCTCGAACGGACGCTTCCCGCTCGAGATAGAGACCCACGGCAAGGTGGGCGCTTGCCCGCTCAAAGAAAGGGTAGACCTCTTCAGCGCCCGCTAACGGCTCTTGCGCTATCTCCGCCATTTCAACGGCAGCTTTGGCTCGAACGATCGGGCTTCGTGAAGCGAAGCTCCGCTGAGCATTCACGAACTGTTCGTTGCGCGCCTGAGCCTCGAATCGCAGTTTAGGATCAGCACGACTCGACGGTGAGAGCCGCCGATAGTGCGCCTCCATCCGCAGGAGGAAGTCCCGGAGCCTCGCCAATTCCTGCAGCTCTCGCTGTTGGCGCAGAACCACCTGGACTACAGCTCCTACGAGTATGAATGCCAGCAATGCTCCGACAGTGCCGGAAATCACGTGCTGTTGCGTCATTGGAAGTGTCATCAGATACCGATGCCCTACTAGCTCCCAGGCTGCAAAAGCGATGGCGCTGGCAATCGCCGTTGCGATCGGAAGTTTGACGTTCATTCGTGGCCTCCGGTACCGCAGTAGTTGATGGTGACGGAACGGGACGTAATCCGGCGGGAAGTTTCTGCTTGACCAATCCCATTGAGCGCAAGCTTTTCCGCCGAGTATGATGATTATAGGGGCAAAGGGCGGGGAATTACGTCCGCGATTCAGCGGATTATTGCAAAGCGATTGGCCGGCGACTCATTACGGGCGGCCGGCATCGCATAGGGCCTATGGCTTGTCTGGGCCCGACTTACTCGCCATACACGAAGGCGCCGCCAAGATGGCCGGACCAGGAGATTAAAACAAGCCCGCTGATTGCAAGTGCAATGTAGGCTAACCGCAGCGGTCCGCTAACCTTCTCATGCCGTTTGGCGCGGATCCCCACGAGGATCCACATGATGGCCGTCCCCGAGATGGCCAGGATCATGTGCCTCTGAATCAAGCCGCTGATGGGGATGTGCATCATCAGGGTGGCGATGTAGCCGGAAGCAATCCCGCCGAAAGCGGATATCGCCCCGAATAGTAAATTGTACCAACCTGCAACGTAGAAGCTGTCGCTCTTGCGAAGATACCCGATTAGATCGAGCAGCAATCCGCCAATAAACAGGGCGATCGGGAAGTGTATGATCGCCGGATGAAAGAAGTTCTTGGGAACAAGGGGCTTTTCTTTGGGCGTCGCCGCGGGTGGTGCGGCCGTTTTACCGGCTACAAAAGCGCCGGGCGCCGTTCCGGCATTAATCTCGTCCAGGTTGGATTTTCCGTCGCCATTGGCGTCCAGGGGCTCAACGGCCTTGAGAATGGCGGGGGTCATCTCTTTGCCGTTGGCGTCGTGAAGGGCATGCGCGACCTGTTTCCCGTAGAGATTAAGGGTGTAATCTGAGGTTGAAACATGGCAATTAGCGCACGACCGCTCCGTAAGCTTGTCGCCATGCACCTTATAGACATCGAGAAAGACCGCCAGATACTCAGGCTTCGCGAATGCGCTGGTTGCAAATACGAGCCAGAAAATAATGGCCGCGAATGCGGTCCTGAGGATGTGTCGCATGTATTTGGAACCCTCCTCACCTAAGACCTGACCTCATTTGGGGTCCGTTTGTGCGTGGATTCCATCCACGTTATGGCGGATTCGCATTGAATCAACAGCACTCAAAGCGTTTGGGCTCGTTTCAACAAGCCATGGCCGCTGTAAAACGGCCCGGGGCAATCACCCGGGCCGTTCCCTGCTGTTTTGCTCCGACTACTGGACGCTTGGGTCGACAAACCGCTCCGATTTGATCGATCGAAGAATGTCGCGATTGATAATCGCCATCCCTTGCGACCGATTGGCCGGGATTGTTGCCGCACGGCTTACACCAAGTCCGTCCAGCAGCGACTCCGAGTAATCCAGCAACTGCCTGGTGTACGGCGTGTTGTGTATGCCGAAGCTGCGGTCCCGGATGATGAAGTAGTAATTGTGCCTGCATCTCCGCATCTCGATCGGGATCTGCGGCTGTATCGCCTTGGCTTGATCCTGGACCGTGGTGTCTTCGCTCACCAGGGTGTAGTAATCCCAGAAGTCCGCGTTGGCCACGTGAGCCAGCGCCCAGGATTGCATCCGCGTGCGCAAGGTAAGCAGCCTCCTAAGCACCTCATCGCGCACCGATCCTTCTCGCGCCGCGGCGTCCGCGGCAGTGTGGCAGGGCTGGCAGCTCGTGTCCAGGCTCACCGTGAAGGTGTGCCGTGCATTCGGCATGTGGCAATGGACGCACTGATCCGGCGCCACGGCATGGGAGCTATTTTGCACTACCGTGCCGGGCGTAAGCGAGCCTGTAATCCCGAGGAGCATATTGAACTGAGGACCCTCATGGAAGTTCGGGCGCGCCGTGCCGTTCGCCAGCGACAAAGCCGAATCCGCTGGGTTGCCGCCACGGCCGTTGTGGCAGGTGCCGCACATGTGGTTGAAATTAGAAGTCACTTTTGTGGCGGAGCCCGCTCTGATCGGCGTGGAGTCCGTGCTGAAGGTGGCGCGACGCAGATGGCGCTCGTTGCCGGCGGACGTGAGTATTCCGGTCTTCGCGTGCGGATCGTGGCACGTGACGCAGTTTGCCGAATTGTGGCTCGCCGTCGCCAGCGCAGTGATCTGGTCGTTCGTCAGGGATGTTACGTCGGTGTCCGCCTGGTTCTGTATCGCGGCCACCGTTAGCCCCGAGAAAAGTCCTTGAGTCCATTTCGGGTTGATGACCTGATTCCGTAGCGCGGACCCGTGGCAACGCAGGCAGGTCTTGCCGCCGGCAGGGCTGGCCAGCGCGGAGGCAACTACGTCGGCTACGACGCCCGAGTGACGCGAATTCAGGAAATCGCTGTAAATCGGGCCGTGGCACTGGCCGCACACGACGGGCTCCGTGATGCTCGGAAACGTCAGGATTTCATCTCCAACCGCCCTGCTCCTGGCGCCGGCCCTGCTTGATGCCAGAATCGTACGTGACGCAGCCGGAATTACGACCGACTTAGTCTGGCTGGCCACGTGTACGGAACCGGGCCCATGGCACTGTTCGCATCCCGTGCCGACTTGAGCGTGTACCGTGTCCTTCCATTTGGCGTGGTAATTGTCGTTGTGGCACCCCTGGCATTTGGGCGTGCCCACGAACGTGGCGCTCCGCTGGCCGGCAGGCAATAGATCCAGGAACGCCTGCGAGATGGACGAATTGCCGCCCTGTTGGTTGCCATTTACTATCGGGCCGCCGCTCCCGCCGCAGCCGGAGAGCGCAATGAGCCCCCCGGTAGTGATCGCCGCAAGCGCAACCAGCGCCGCCAAGTATTTACGTTTCATGTCCGTCAGCCCCCCTTACAGACGACGTTTTGCTATCTTCCCGAATCGCAGCGCTCCGTTGCCGGCAGCCTGTGGTTGTCTCGCTAAATCCTTAAACCCTTAGAACTTTGCGCTCGCTGTCGCCATGATTACAGCCGTGTCATAACTCATCGCGCTTACGACTCGGTCACGGTACCGCCATGGAGAGAAAATCAATCCGACCTCATGGCCTGCCGGCAGGCGGTGATGCACGTTGAGAGTGAAATACGTTGAGGACGTATTGCCATCCCGCAGCAGCAGCGGATTGTCGTTGGTCGTTGCGGAATCCGTCACCGTTGCGGACATGTAGGTCCGCTGATTCGTCGCCCAATTCAACCCGAAAACGAATGTCCTCCCATTGGCGGCGAAGTTCTCGATCACCGGAAAAAGGCTTACATCGTTGACGGCATTCCAATTATCGAATGAGATCTCTATGAAGCTGTTCAGGCGCGGATCGATCTGCCACGTTCCGCCGGCCACCATCGATTTGTTCTGAATCAAAACTCCTCGCGCGCTGTTGTCGAACCGCCTGTACGCCCCGACGACATAGGCGCTGACATATTCCGCTCCGGCGTCGATCTTCACCTGAACGTCGGTCTTGCTGTCAAAGAACAGCGACCGGGTATCGTTCGTAATTGCGGGCGGAACTCGCGACAGCGTCTGTGTCGATCCCTTAATTGACAGGCGGGTCTCCTTGCTCAAGCGACCCAGCAGCTTCCCATTGAAAATGAACCAATGCGGCGTATCGACGAAGCTCTGGTCTCCCCGCACGCGCTCCGCCTCTCGCCCCTGAAACCCGAGTTGAACTGACCATTTCGGCCATCGATGCACCAGAGTGAGTCCTCCGCTCCGCACGTCCCGCAGAAAGCCGTTTTGCACGACGGAGAGGTCCCGTCTGTCGCGCTTGAAGGTCAGCTCCATATCGGTGGCGCTTGCGAGCGCGAGATCGCCGCTAAAAGCAAGGGTATCCACGGTGCTCTTCGGCCTGCCGTTTTGCTGCCAGATCGCGTATTGCGAATAACCGCCTTCCACTGCCAACCGCGCATGAGCTTGCCACAAATAATTTAGGTTCACTCGCTGCACGGTGTTATCCGGCAGCACCTGCGTTCGGTCGAAGTAGCGCCAATCCGCAAATCCGACGCTCAGGAATCCAGGGCCGACTTTACCTTCAGCATTGACGTCGGAATATCGCGTTCGCTGGTGGAGCGGCTGGCTCGGCGGATCGAACGATTGGTTTTGCTCGTCCATTCGATACCGAGCGGAAAGGCTGAAGCCGGGAGCCACGTGCTGCTTGATTGCGACCTCTTGTATCCTTCGGTCGCTGGGATCGATGACCACGGGCGTCGTATCGAAGAACTTATTGCGTGTCAGCCACCCTTCGATCTTGGTATTGCCGTTGAAAAGGGCGAGGTTGCCGTCCAGACGGAAGTCGTCTTCTCCAAATCCCTTAAGAGAGATGAGACCCGTGTGCGTATCGTGATGGAGCGACGGCACGTACCGCAGCTCGTTTAGGAAGATTCCCTGCGGCGGAGTTGCATACTGGCGGAATTTGTGCTCGTTCCCATCCAGATTCCAGTTTGCCCAACCCACTCCTAGCGTGAGATGAGGAGGAGGCAGCGGCTTCTTCGCGGCCTGCGATGGCGCGCCCGCGGGTAATTCCTGGTCCTGGCCAGGTTGCGCCGCGGCCTTCGATTTGCCGTCCTGCTTTGCCGGCTTCTCTTTTTGCGCGCTCGACGCCTCTTGCTTCGAAGTCGACGAACCAGCCGCCGGAGGCTGTGGCGAATCCTGCGCTCCGGCGCAGGCCGGTGCGATTAGCCAGATCAGGCAGGTAAGCGCTGTCATCCTTTTCATGAGGACCATCCGCTCGAAAAACTCTCTTGGACGCACTGCGTTCCTAAAGACAAAACGTCAAAATCAGATCCCTCCGGGATGACGGAACTGCTGCGTCTGTCATTAATTACAGCGTGTAGCTAGTGTAGTATCTCAGTAATGTCATTACAACGGCGACAAAGTGGCAAGAG
>JBGPOG010000198.1:0-7677 GCA_041487935.1 Chthonomonadia bacterium
CCATGGCCTGCTCGGTTCGACCACAAATACCCGCCACTTTCACGAATGAACCGGTGTTCCTCGCGCTCGCCTCGTCGATGGTCCGCGACGCAAGCTCCAGCACCGGCTGGTAGAGGCCATATCGCGGCTCGCGAATCGCGAATTGAGTCGTGTGAACCCCCACGGCTACTCCGCCCGCCCCGGCGGCGAGGTAATACCGCGTGAGCGCGCGCTGCCTCCGCTCGTCCAACCGTCGGCTTTCATCCAGCGCCAGCGGATGAGCGGGAATAGCCAAACCGGAGAGGAGTTGTTTGCGAATATCCATAGTGGTCAAGGCCAAAGGTCAAAATCCCGATTAAACACGAAGACACGGAAATACGAAGAGTCACAGGGCGTGTACGCTTTCATCAGGGAGCCAGTTGCCGGGAGGCGTGACTGATTGAGATTCCCAAGTCACACCTTCGAGTCTTCGCGGCTTCGTGGTTAATGCCTCCTAAAACCGACCGTCCCGCACATCGTAATGCGTCGGCTTATCGAAGAGCGGGCCGTCGTTTTGAATCCACCCCGCCACCCACTCGACCATCTGTTCGACAGGCACTTTCGGTGGGCCAAATACATCTACCATCCGGCTTGCGTTACTCAACAGCGCGGCGTCTCCCTCAGATCCATCGAAATTGGGTTTCTTATTCAACAATCGTCCAAGCTGCTCGGCCGCTTGGCGAATGGAAACTGCTCCAGGCCCGGTTACATTTACAATGAAGGGTGGGTTCGAAGCCTTCTCCAGGCATTGAATCGCGATACCGCACGCATCGCCCTCCCAGATAACGTTCACATAACCGGTCGATAGGCTGATTGCCTCGCCTCGCCACACTTTCAGCGCAATGTCGGTCAGCACGCCATATCGGAGATCGATTGCATAATTCAGCCGCAGAATAACCAGGGGAGTGCCATACTCCTTCGCAAAATACTGGAACACTCTCTCCCTGCCGACGCACGAATTAGAGTACTCTCCGTGCGGTTCGAGCGGGTCTTCCTCCTTAGAGCCGCCGCTCGAAACCGATACAATCGGGTACACGCAACCGGTGGAGAAAGCAACGATCCTAGAGTCCTTGAACCGTTGGGCTACGTAAGCTGGGCGATGGTGTTGATGGCCCAGGTTTGCTCCGGATTCGCAGTCGTCCCAAACTTCTGGCCTGCAAGAAAGAGCGCGCTTGCACAATCGGGAAGACCTAACACGGCTTCTTGGTCCAGAAGATCGCATTGGATGGTCTCGATCCCAGAGTCAGTCAAATCCTGTTGAACGACCCGATCGGAAAACCGCGAGGCCGCAATGACCCGGTTCGCCTTTCCCGAGGCTTCGAGAGCGCGGCGCGCCATCTTTGCCAGGCTGGGACCCATCTTGCCGCCCGCGCCCAGGACGAGAAGGTCCCCATCGAGGCGGGAAATTGAAGTGATTGTGGTTTGTGAGGGCCGGGAGAGCAGCTCGTCCAATTCCGCGGTATTGTGGATCATCAAACTGCACCTAACTTACGTAAACGCGGCGGTGGAATGCATACCATTCAAACGCAAGTAATCCCAGCAGCAAGACGGCCAGCCACGGCCATATCTCACGCGTCACCGTCACCTGTCTGCCAACTTGCCCGGTCATCGTGCCGCCTATCTCCGGATTCCTGTGCGGGGTAATGTCCGACTCCGCATAGTCCGCCAGGTTCGCGGCAAATTGGCGCTGGAATCCGCCGTCGCCGGTCACAGTGTACACGCCGATCTCGTCCGTATCGTCAAAAACGGCCGGCCCGCGGGAGGGCAGTGCAAGTGAGCGCTGCGAACCGTCGGGCTTAAGAACTGTCAGCCGGCCGGCGGTCGCAGGAGCATCAATGGTCAACGGGATGCCCGTGCGCGTTTGCGTGGCGGATTCGTCGTTATGCGACAGCCATCGAAGCGCATTCGAGATGAAGATCGGGAATCCGACGGTGAATGGAAACTTGCCGTGGGCGAGATCGAGATTGAATCCGGTCCACAGCGCCCTCGTTTGGCCCTTCTCGCCAGCAACGATCGCCGCCCCTGATTCCGACGACGCCAGCTCTTGCGCCCACCCGGCCGGCTTTCCGGATCGCATGGACGTCCATCGAACGTTGCCGAAATCCACGTATCGCATAACCGGATGATTGCGGTTCGTATCCACAAGCCCCTGGTTTTCGATTTCCGCTCCGGGCGTCGCTGGAGATTGATTGCTCGAACAGTTGACGAACAGATAGTTTCCATCCGGAAGCGTTTTCGGCGCGGCGCCGTCGAATACAACGGCGTCATATCCATCCGGCTTGGTAAATCCACCCGGCTTGGCGACGTTTAGCTCGACATTCGGGTCCACCAAAATGCCGGTCTGGAGAAAGACATTCTCGTCCGTCACGAGAAGAGCCTTGACGAGCTTGCGGGGTGTGATCACCAGAGATGCTTCGTTGTCCGCCGCAAGGTCGTCCTTCGCGTCGATCTTAACTCTCAGGGTTACCGCCTCGGAAGGCTCAGGAAGATCGAAGATGTCCGGGCTTTCGCCATCGGGCGGGAGCTTCACCTCGTGTGCATCGAGCAGCTCCGGTGGCTGTTTCGTTCCTGGCCGCTCGAGATACAGCTCGGCATTGCAAGTCTGTGGAACGGTGTCGAAATTGTGAACGGTAACGAATACTTCTACCTTCTTCTCGCCGGACAGCCCGTGCCGGAAGTCGACTGCCGCAATCCCGATGTTGTGCCGCGATTTCCCAACCTGGTGGAATACGACGTGGGTTTTCGCGAGATTCACGTTGGTGATCGGGCCAAATGCTCCGTCGGAGATTACATCGATTTGGGAGGCTTCTCTTGTCGCGACCAACGCGGCCGCGAGGTTGACCGCATCGCGCATATTCGTCCCGGTATCGCGGGTCTTCAGCGAGCCGATCGCGCGCGCCAGCTCGCCTTTGTCGCCCGTAAATCCGGTAATTGCAGCGGGCCTTGCAGCCGCTGTCAGAAGGATCATTTGATCCTCCGGCCGCATGGAATCGACCACGACCCCAGCCTGCTGCCGAGCCTGGTCTAACCGTGTTTCATTGCCTTCCCGAGCGCCCATGGAGGCGGAGGTATCCACCACAATCACGACGCTCCGCCCGCCTATTCCCTTGCCCCGCCAGAACGGTCTGGACAGAGCAAACACGAGAAAGGCGACTGCCAATAACTGGAGAAATAGAAGCAGGTTCTTCCGCAGCTTCTGGAAGGGCGCATTAGCCTGAACGTCGCGAATCACTTGCCGCCAGAGGAACGTCGAAGAAACCACCACATCCCGCCGCCGGAGCTTGAGGATGTACATCAGGACGATCGATCCCGAAGCCGGAATGAGCCAAATCAAATTGGTGGGGTTAAAGAAATGCATGATCGATCAATTCTTTGCCTTCAACCATCGATCCAGCCAGGAATACGCAGCCTCCCGCGACGACGCCGGGAATTCATGCTTGCATTCCGGGTACAACTCCGCAAGCTTTGGACTTGCACCTAGCAGATTGTAGACAGTTCTTGAGGCATCCACGCAATCGCGTACTCCGCTAACCTCGAAGTTATCGTCTCCAACCGGAGCGATCACCAATAGCGCTCGCGGTGCGATTGCCGCAACGACTTCCGGAAAATCGAAGGGCACCTTCTTCGGGTCTTTGCCGTAAACGTTTGCTATTCGCGGCATATACCGATCCGAAGTCCAGCCCGCCAGGTTCCCGCCGTAATACTTAGGAAACGAAGTAAAGCCGCAGTTCGATACCATGGCTTTTATCCGTTGGTCGAATACGCCCAGGAACAGAGTGTTATGCCCTCCAAGCGAATGGCCGATGCAGCCGATCCGGTTCCCATCGACTTCCGGTAAGGATTCCAGTACGTCCACCGCCCGCATGTGGTTCCAGATCCCCTTCATCGTTCCGCTCACATACCCTAGAGCGTACGGGTCGGCGCGATACTCCCCGAAGGGTGCATAGTCCGGCGCTAAAGCAACATACCCGCGATCCGCGAGATGGGCGGCGTAATGCAAATCCGGATTGCCGGAAACACCTGCCGGCTCTTCCTTACCGGGCTGAATGGTTTGATGAAGGCAGAGGACCGCGGGCGCTTTACCTTCCAGACCGCGAGGTATCAGCAGATAGGCTGGCAGGCGGTCGTCTTTTTCGACGGCGAATGTGATTTTCTTTCGAGTGAACGTGGGAGTCTCTTCAACGGACTCGATCCGTATGTCCAGCGGAACTCTTCGTTTAGAATCCGGCAATGGTCCCATGACGGCTTGCATATTCTGAAGGATGAGTGATCGCCGCTTCTCCCAGTCACGTCGAGTTTTTACCTTGCGTTCGGTTCCAGCGGAGTCCCGGTAGACCAACAGCCGGGCATGGTCCAAAAACTCCGGCGCTCCGGTCTGACATGCGACGATAAGGAGAATCAATTGCAGCATCGATATCTACCGGGCCGGCGTCAGGACGATGTTCCGAAAGTCGATCGGACCGTGGTCGCCCTGGAGCAAGATCGGTCCCGGCGCGGCTTCGTCGTTGTCCAACGCGCCGCCCGTCATGCCTGGAATCTCCTGCCGGTCGATCACAGTTTCGCCGTTTAATATAACCGTGACCGTACGCCCTACGAGAGTGAGGTCGTAAGATTGCCATTCACCCGCGGGCTTTGCCGCATTAATTCGCGGCTGCAGGAAGCCATAGATCCCGCCCATGATGTGGCTCTCCGGCTTCACCCCGAAATCGTCCTCGATCTGCGCTTCATACCGTCCCCTGAGATAAACGCCGCTATTGCTGCCCTTCGGGTATCTGAACTCTATGTGCAATTTGAAGTCGGTGAACTTCCCTTCAGTCATCAGGTCGCTGCCGGAACGGAGACTGACCATCTCACCATTCCTGGCAACCCAATTGGTGGCCTTGCCGCTCGTTCTTGGTCTCCATCCCGAAAGGCTGGCGCCGTCGAACAGTTTGATCGGAGCGCCCCATTCAGGCTTCCGCGAGCGAATCAAACCGGGCGCCCGCACGGCCATCCAGGAAAGCCTGTGGCCGTCCGCGTCGACCGTGCTTCCGGAGAGCCGGTCATTCGCCAACGATCCCTCGAACTTTAGCTCGCCGGTTTCACGCTCCCATTGCACCGGGAGCGAGAACCGGACCGTAGTACCATCGAAGAACACCTGTGAGATCGGGCGAGCGCTTCCGAATTGACCCACGAAACGCCCAACCAGGGTTTTGTGGCCGGACCGCTCGACTTCCAGCCAGGATGGATACGACCCGGCCGGCCCGCTTACGTTAACGTTCCACCGCCCGATGATCGGTGATCCCTCACCCTCGCCACCTCGCTCGTTCGAAGCGTGTGCAACGCTTAATGTTGTCATGCACGCAACAACTAATCTTACCGCTGACCGAATTCGCATTGGAACCTCTCACTAATTATGATTATGTTTGATGTTGTAGTACTCGTCGCGCCCCATGCAATACGCGCGAGTGAAGTGAACGTGCGCGCTTCCTATTTTATCAGCCCGCCCTGCCGCAAGTACTTTAGGATCAGGTCCTCGAAAGGCATCGCCGTCGAGGTTCGTAAGTAGTCCATTCCATAGCGGTTCGAGCAAGATTCAATTTCTCCGCAAAATGCGTCCAGAGTCGCCTTGTACCGGCTCATCAGCGCCGGATTCACGCTCATTTCTTTGGTTTCGCCCGTTTCACTGTCGATAATCCGCAGGTCTCCCAGCAGCGTAGGGTTTAGCTCTTCCTCGTCGAGGATATGGAGGAGGGCCACCTGGAAGCCGCGCGCGAGAAGGGATTTGACACCGTCCTGCCAGCCCGGATCTAGGAAGTCCGACAGCACGATCGCCACTCCCCGGTATTTGGCGCGCGCGGCAAACCCTTTGAGCGCGCGGGCAAACGAAGTTTCGCCGCCCGCCTGCAGCCGATTGAGGTAGCTGAAAAATGGCAGCACTGCGGCTTTTCCGCGCTTGGTCGGAAGGGCTGTTCCCAGACTCTGAGCGAACGCCGTGATGCTGACCCTATCGTAATTCGAAAGCCCGATGTACCCCAAAGAAGCGGCCACTCGGGCGGCGTAATGGAGCTTCTTCGGCTCACCGAAATCCATGCTCTTGCTGGAATCGATCAGGAGGGCAAGGTATAGGTCTTCTTCTTCGATGAATAGCTTGACGAACAGCTTTTCCAGCCGCGCCGCCGTATTCCAGTCCACGTAGCGCAGGTCATCGCCGAGCATGTATTCGCGGTAATCCGCAAACTCCACGCTCGTTCCGCGCTTAACCGAGCGTTTCTCCCCCTTCATCTGACCGGCAAACGATCGTTTGGCGATCAGTGAAAGCCGCTCGAGCTTCTTGAGAAACGCCGGATCCAGGATCTGTTCTGATGTTTGGGGCAAATCGAGCTCCGTACGTGTTTAACGGGCAGAGATTAATTTTATCGCGATTGGCCTGCGAACGGATCGCGCGCAGATGGTGAGTTATCGGTAGGCGGGGCGTCCGGTGAGTCTGATTGTCCGGTAGATGGACCCAGCTCCTTCCTTGCCGCCTCCGCGCCGGCAGGGTTGCCTCGCTGCTCCTCAGACATGACGATATTGTTCAGAGCCGCCCCACGATCCTCTCCGAGCCGAATGCTCCGCCGAAACCAATCGATCGCCGATGCATAATCGTGACGGTAATACTCCCCGGATGCCTTCCAGAAACACCACGCTCCGGACCAGGGCATCCATGTAACGGAGATCACAGTCATCGCAATCAACGCGGCAAGGCATGCGCCCGCAAGAACCCGGCTCTTCTTTTCTATGAAAAGCCATCCCACTGCAAGCCCGAAGAGAAATCCCCCGCCGTGGGCGGCATTAGCGATACTAAGGAAATGCGCCCAGGTGCCGGCCAGACAGATTAGGCCCCATGTAATAAACAGGTTCAGATTCTGGGGCGTTGCGACTTTTTGCCACTCGGGGTATTGCCGCCGGCCAGCCCACATCAGGCCGAACATCGCATAGACCACCCCGGACATGCCGATTCCCATACGGCTCGACAGCGCCAATTCCGCGCCGGAGGCTGCGACCGCGGCGCATATAAAAAAGAGCGCCCACCGCATCCGTCCGAGCGTCTGCTCCAACATCGTGCCGAGCGTCAGGAGCCACATCATATTGAAGCCGATGTGCATCAGGGTGCCGGTTAGATTGCCCGGCGAGCCATGGACGAACACCGACGTGAAGAGCCCGTAGACCCGTCCATCCCAGATCGAATCCGAGTCCATGGAGCCAGCTCGGCCGATCGCAGCCCACCACGTGCCCTTTGCCGCATCCATCGTATGGAACGCGACCGTGAACAAGATGCTGAGAGCGACCATTGACTTCGTGAGAATCGCTGGTCCGGGGACGCGATCGGTTCTTTCGGGGCGGTTTGTGGTGTAATCCCAGGTATCAGGCATTATCGTCCCACTTCCAAATCATTCCGAGCGCCTTACCGCGCATTGCGCGGCGTTGAGCGTAAGAAACTGTCACAGCCCCCGTCATCCCGTAGCGATCTGTTTTTGAATTTGCAAGTTGACATTCGTGCATTAAACGGTGAAGTTTCTTAGGAGACCTCATGTGCTGCGCACATGAGGTCTCCTAAGAAACAAGGCCGCTTTTAACGTCAAAAGCAGGTCCCTCGTACCTCCTAAGAAACTTCACCGTTTAGTGCTTGAATGTCAA
>JBGPOG010000199.1:0-7659 GCA_041487935.1 Chthonomonadia bacterium
CCGGCGGCCGAGGCACGCAAAGGCGGCGTAATATGAGCGATCGGTACAACCCGAAAGAGGGCGATCCCCGGAGACGCAAGCTTGACGATCTGTTCGCGGACGAGCCGTTTCTCTCGCCGACGATGAAGGCGCGCAGGCTCCACGAGAAGCTGTTGGAGCTGCAGAACCGCGAGGATATCAACGCGCAAGGATTGCCTTCCTCGGCGTACGTGGGCGAAATGCCTCCGATGATGAGCCGCAGCGAGATGGTTGAGCCGGTCGCCGCCGTCAGCCAGGGATTCATCGGCCTGTCCGCCGCCAGAAAGCTGTTCAGGCAGTACTCGGGCGGCAACCGCGCCGATCGCGGGGACAAGCTTGGAAGACTTAAGGACTCGGTGCTCGATCCATGGATCGAAAGGGCATGGGCTGGGCGATAGCTGTTTTGGTGTAGGGATGAAGCATTCGTACGGAAGCTTGCATCATCTCCAAGAGTTTATGGGATCGGGGGATCCTGGCACGTGGCGGTATGTATCGTTGACCCGTCGCATGTAGGGATGAAGCATTCGCGGCAAAGTGTAGCATCATCCCCAACAACTGATCAGGCGAATGCTTCATCCCTACGCCTGGTTTGCCGATTTGATACAAATTTGAGGGCAGCCGGTAGGCCCGGACGCTGCTGTATAAAACGCTTGAAAGGCGTCGAATGCTGACATATGCGATAACCAGTCAAAAGGGCGGGGTTGGGAAAACAACGACCACCGTGAACCTCGGCGCGGGATTGGCGCGCGAGGGAAAACGCGTTTTGCTGCTGGACTTGGATCCGCAGGGGAGCCTTACCGCAGCCGTAGGACGGAAAGTCGGGTCGATCACCATCGGAGACGTGCTCCTGAACCCCGATCGCATGTTGAACGCCATCTACCCTTGCGCCGGTGAAATGCACGTCGTCACAGCGACGGCGACCCTGGCAAGCGTGCTCCTGCAGTTGAACGAGGCAAGCGATCCGGCGTTCCGGATGAGGCGGGCGCTTTCGATGGTTGGGGAGTGTTACGATTACGCCCTGATCGACTGCCCGCCGTCGTTGGGCCACGCGACCAGCAACGCCCTCACGGCCGCCCGGGTAGCGCTGGTGCCGCTTCAATGTGAATTCCTTTCGCTGCGCGGATTGGCGGACGTTCAGGAGATTGCGGCGACGATTCAGGAGTCGACCAATCCGGACCTGCGACTGCGAGTGGTCGCGACGATGTTCGACAAGCGGACGGTGCATGCGCGAGACGTGCTGGAAGAAGCAAGGAACGCGCTGCCCGGCCTGGTTTACGAGACCGTGATTCCGCGCACCGTGCGTCTCGCCGAATGTCCCGCGGCGGGAATGACCATTCTGGAGTACGCTCCGGATTCGAACGGGACATTTGCCTATTGCGCGCTGGCGCAAGAGATTTTGGCGGAGGACAACGGCTATGGAACGACGGAACGACATTCGAGCGGCCATGCAGAGCCTGCTTGCTTCAGCAAAGCGGCCTGAAGGGGGTTTGACCGTCACCGCTGTTCCTGATGCCGGCCCCGTCGTCCACGAACGGCGCGATAGTCTCCCGGAATCGGAGCGGAGAGTTCTCGCGGAGATCCAAGACGCGCTCATGGAATATGGCGTAAGGGCCGATTTGCCGGAGCTGCGACGGACGCTTATCGACGAGATGTTTGCGCGGCCCTCGCTGTGCAGAGGTCTCGTGGCCTCGTACCTTCTGGGCGAGGCGTAATAACGATGGTGTGCGTCTGCACAGTTGCGCTCCTTGTGCCGATAATCCCTTTAGCTACCTAGCATTTGTATCGGTGGATTGATTACGGATGAAGAAGGTTTTCATTTGGAGTAGATCCATTGCCGTAAGCGCGACAGGGGGTAAGGGACGTTGTCGAGAGCAAACGTATTTTTCGGGCTGGTTGCGAGGATTCTTGCAACTCCGGCGATCGCGTTCGCCCTCGGCATCGGGATACCCGGCCTGGCCGCTTATGGACTTCTCCAGCACAACGCCGAGCGCGAGACGCAGGAAAAGGCCGTCATGCTCAGCGCCACGCTCGACGCGGTCCAGCGGTACGCCGAAGTGGACGTGGCGGCCGCGCTCTCGAAAGACCCCGATGCTTCTCACATAGCCACCGCGAGCCATGCCATCCGCAAGGTTATGGAAGGAATCGAAAAATCCGGCAAGACCCTGCCGTATCGATTCCGCATCGTATCCAACGATCCCACCAATTCCATTAACAAAGCCGACCCATACGAATCCAAGCTTGTCACCGCCTTTTCCGCGGACCCGAAGTTGAAGCAGGTCCAAGGGGAATATGTTGGAAAGGATGGGCGATACCAGGTTATTGCCAAGCCCATCACAGCCAATAGTGGACGGTGCCTCTCGTGCCACTCCAGTGCTAAGACTGCTCCGGCCGCGCGCGTAAAGCATTTCCCGGGGAAGGGCGGTTACGGTTGGAAGAAGGGGCAGGTCGTTGGCGCTACGGTCCTTTACGTTCCTGCGGATGGCGCCTACTATCAAGCGGCTGCGATCTTCCGGACGGTTCTGCGGATGGTGGCCGTTCTATGCCTCTGCTGCATTGCTTTGATGTTCTGGCAGGCCAATCGCTGCATCGCTCGGCCGATCAACAGGATGCTGAGAACGAGCCAGGCGATACGCCGAGGCGAATGGGGCGCGAGATACCACGTGCGTTTCCCGGATGAGATTGGGGCGCTGGCCAACTCCTTCCAGGACACGACGTTATGGCTGAGGGAACAGGTGGCCAAGGAGGAGAAACTGCGGTCGCTGTTCCAGCAGTTCATTCCCGCCTCGGTGGCGGCGAAGACGCTTGGCAAAGACTCGGACGAAGTCATGATGGGCACGAGCCATTCGTGCAGCGTGATGATCATTAATATCCGCAACTTCAAGCTTCTGATGCAGCACCTGCCGCCGGAACAGACGGTTACCACCCTCAATGAGTTCTTTGCGGAAGTGAACAAAGTGATCCTGGAACACAAAGGGATCGTCAGCAAGTACCTGGGAGATACCGTAATGGCGTTCTTCGGCGTCATGATCGACGACCCGAGCCATGCGTTGAACGCCGTGAAGGCGGCAATGGCGATGCCACGGGCCCTTCAGGATCTGTATGTCCGCCTGGACGAAAAGCATGGTTGGGAGCTGGGCGTCGGCATAGGAATCAGCACCGGTGAGCCAATCATCGGGCACTTCGGGTCGAGCGAGCACATGGAGTTTACGGTTCTGGGGGATGTTGTGGTGCACGCACACCAATTGGAGAAGATCACCAAGAGCGCGCCGGAAGAAGATACGATCGTGATTAGTGAGGCCACCTACCGCCTGGTTATGTCTGACGTACACGTGTTCGACCTGGGTGAGAAGCCTGCCGGAGATGGCGTGATGGTGCAAGCCTACGCGGTGCAAGGGCTGAGATCGGAGATTCGGAAGTCGATGGCCGCGTAAGAGCCGTCCTCAGCTTCGCGTTCCATGGAGCGAAAACCGGAAACTTAGGGAACGCGGCGCCGCCCCGTTCCCCGCTTGTCCATCTACTCCGCGCCTTCCCATCGAAGCGCGGCGGCAGCACGTCAAAGAAGAAAGGGACGGCGCCCGTTCCCTACAAGCCGCGACCGGGCGCGTTCAGGTACGAATACATTTGCAAACAAGCTGGTGATTTACCGGGTCGGAGTTGCGGCGGCAGAGTGGAATATTATCTGTGGCCCTCGTCCGGCCCTTCCGTATGTCCGGACACACAACTTTTCACGCGTGCGGTAGGTTCAGAGCAAATCCAAAACCGCGAAGTGGGAATATAAAGGAATCGCAACAATGTCCGATGACTATTCCTCCAGAACACTAGAAGTACGGCGAAGAAAGCTAGACGAGCTCTTTGCAGACCAGCCATTCCTGTCCGCCACGATGAAGGCGAGCCGGGTGCATGAACGGCTTGCGGATACTCCGGCGCGGTTTCAGATCCCGGTTCTACCGGTAACCGCGGACGATGAGATGCTGCGCCGGCTGGAATCGGCCAGGCGCGACATTCAATTGGACAGCTTGGCTGTTTCAGAGATGCCCATACAGATCGAACGCCCCCGTAAGACGGACCATGTAGAGGCGCCGTGCCCGCGGACGGGAGATTCACGATCGGCCAGGCTGGTAACGATCGAACCGCCCCGCCCGGCCGTTGGCCTGGACGAGCGATCGAACGTTCTGCGCCTCGATCTCGTTCTCGATACCAGCGTTTCGCCGCCTCAAGTCCGGCCCTCCACACTGCAGCAGGATCGTAATCTCGACGTCATGACGCTTGCGGAAGCTGCCAGCTTCCTCCGCGTCGGCGCGTCGACGCTGCGAGGTCTCATGCGCACGGACCGTTTGCCGGCGGTGCGTATCGGACGCCAGGTGCGGTTTCGCCGGGAAGCCATCTTGGCGTGGCTGGCCGAGCGCGAGGCGTAAGGTATAATCCGCCAGGACCCTTCGGGATACCGAATCATTCGGGGGAAGTTCATTAATGGCGAAGTTAATTCTGCTCCGGCACGGACAGTCGGTCTGGAACCTGGAGAACCGGTTTACGGGTTGGATAGACGTTCCGTTGTCGGAGCAGGGTGAGAGAGAGGCGGAAGAGGCGGGCGGATTAATTCGCGATATCAAGATCGATGTCGCATTCACGTCGGTTCTGATACGCGCGATCGAGACGCTGAACATCGCGTTGAAGGCGGCCGGCCAGGAGGGGATTCCAATCCACTATGATCAGGCCGTCAACGAACGGATGTACGGTGATCTCCAGGGCCTGAACAAGGCGGACACTGCCGCTCAGTATGGCGGCGAGCAGGTAAAGCTCTGGCGCCGCAGCTACGATGTCGCTCCGCCGAACGGCGAGAGCCTGAAAGACACGGCCGCACGGACATTGCCATACTTTCGGGACGTCATTCTTCCGGAGGTCAGGGCCGGAAAGAACGTACTGGTCTCGGCCCACGGCAACAGCCTGCGCGCCATTGTGATGGAGTTGGATAAGCTGACGAAGGAGCAGGTCCTGGAACTGAATATCCCCAACGGAGTGCCGATCGTATATGAGATCGACTCGTCAGGAATCGTCGTGTCGAAGCAAGAGCTGTATCCGGCTGCTACCGGCTAACCCATCTCCAAATGCGATGCCTGTTACTTCGCGGCATGCAACCGGCTATGAAGCGTTGCGAGGTACGTTTTGGCATACTCCGCAACATTTTTGTTTCCGTCCGTTGCTGCCTTGCTCCAATAGGGCTCGCAGAGCCTGCCGGTTTCGGCGTCGATATAATCCCGCCCAACTACGTGACTCTCCAGGTCTTACGCTGCGGCATAGCGACAATCCGAATTCGGGTCTTCGGCCATGGCCCGCGACATCGCAATGATTATTCGGCGATAGCTTTCGGGATCGCTCTTAACCACATTGAACGCGACGCCACTTAGCTTCAGCGCGACTAATTGCCTGACATTTTCGTCCTCATCACCGAGCAACATTCCAATCGCGAGACGCGTCTGGCGCTTCACATCCGGCAGCCGATAATCCACAGGGTCGAGGAGTTCGCGAAGCGCCCGTTTCCGTGCTTCTGGGCTGGATGACTCCAGATCGTTAAATGCGCGGGAGTACTGCGCCGGGTCGCGCCATGGATCCTTGAGCTTCTGGTACACAACGGCGAGCAGCGCGATCCAAGCAATGACAAGCAGCACAGCCACTTTTCGCCAGGTCATGGCGCTAGGATTCCTGTTTTGCGTTGATCATGTGCGCGAAGTAGCCGGCGCCGAAACCGTTGTCGATGTTCATCACGGCCACACCGGTCGCACAAGAATTTAGCATGGCGAGGAGGGCGGCCAGTCCCTGGAAGCTCGCTCCGTAGCCTACGCTGGTCGGTACGGCGATCACGGGACGGCTCACCAGGCCGCCGACAACCGATGCAAGGGCGCCCTCCATTCCGGCAACCACAATCAGGACGTTCGCATTGTAAAGCGCTTCCTTCTTATCCAACAGGCGGTGAAGGCCGGCAACTCCAACGTCGTAGAGACGCTCCACGGGGGAGCCCATTTCGAGCGCCGTTACTGCCGCTTCTTCAGCCACCGGCAAATCCGCCGTTCAGGCTGCGACGACCAGGATGCTTCTCGACGCAGCGTCAGGCTGTGGTGATTGCGGTTCGTCTGGACCGGGAATGCAGACGATGCGCGCGGATTCGTGGTAAACAGCGGACGGATAGGCGCCAAGCAGGATGCTGGCCATTTCAGGTGTGGCACGCGTTGCGAGGACTTTCGACGATCGCTGCCGCAGGCGATCCGCGATGGCCGCGATCTGATCGTTCGTCTTGCCGGGGCAGTAGATCACCTCCGGAAAACCCGTCCGAAGTGTCCGGTGATGATCGATCTTTGCGAAGCCGAGGTCTTCATAGGGCAGGTCGCGAAGCTGTTCCATCGCCTCTTCGACAGGTGTTGTTTTCTTGCGGACCTCTTCCAGGATATGGCGGATGCGTTCAATCTCCATGGCTCATTTAGCCGTTCTGGAAATCGCCGGGAGCGGAATAAAGCCGGAGGGCACCCGAGGGAGAGTATCATTCATCTTTCCTGAACGATAGCCCTCCAAATCGACCGCGACGTACGTGTATCCGAGTTCCTTGAACCGGCGGTTGATCTGCTCTCTTAGCTCCACCACTCGCGTAATGTCCCGCGGTTCCACTTCGATCCGGCATACTGTGTCGTGATGCCGGACGCGAAACTGGCGGAATCCCAACTCCTTGAGGTATTTCTCACAACCGTCCAGCCGCGCCAACAGCTCCGGAGTGATCTCGGTTCCGTACGGGAACCGAGAAGACAAGCAGGCGAAGGACGGCTTGTCCCAGTTTGGAACGCCAAGGAACAAGGCAAGCTCGCGGACCTCGGCTTTCGTGAGGCCGGCTTCCTGCAGCGGGCTCCGCACTCCGCGTTCATCCGCCGCCTTCATTCCGGGGCGATAGTCGCCAAGGTCGTCGGCGTGAGATCCGTCCGCAATCCAGCGGACGCCGCGATCGTCCGCCACCTGGCGCAGCTCAGAGAATAACTCCGTCTTGCAGTGGTAACAGCGGTCCGGATTGTTGACACGAAAGTGGATGTTGCTCAGCTCGTGCGTTCGCACGCGTACGACTTCGACGCCCATTTCTCCCGCGACCTCTAGAGCCGCTTCCACTTCACCCTGAGGGAAGGCTTCGGAATCCCCGGTGACCGGTACGGCGCCATCACCGAGGACATCGTGGGCCACCTTCATCAAAAGGGTGCTGTCGACTCCGCCGGAATAGCCGATGACGACCTCTCCCATATCGCGTAGAATGGCTTGCAGCGACTGATATTTTTGCGTAAGCTGATGAGACAGGACCGCTGTGTTAACTTCCGCGACCGCCATGATCGTACTTCCTTTCGGAAAACAAAACGCCACCGTCGCGCCCACCCTTCAGGGGGACCGTTGCAGTGGCGGGGAACGCGCTCTCTAAAACCTACCGCCTTCATGGCGGCGCTGATTATTCCATTATAGCAGCTTGGCGGAGCATATCGCTTACCGGCGCCATTCCATTCCGACGGTTGCAGTAAAATCCGGTCCGACGTTTCCCAGTATCGGTGTGCTGTAATCGTGGTAATCGCCGTTTTCGGAAAACGCGAGGTAAAGAATGAGGCGATCATTCAGCGCGCG
>JBGPOG010000200.1:0-7612 GCA_041487935.1 Chthonomonadia bacterium
CGAGTTTAGGGCCGAACCCTTGGTTGACGCAGACGATTTCGACGCCTGGAACGTGATGCTGGAATCTGCCGATTCGCCGGAGCTGGTGAATGCACGGGCGAAGCGAATAGAGTTCCTACGGCAGTCACCGGATGAATTCGGCGAAAAACTCCGGCACTATTCGGTGTACTTCGACCACATTGGCACTCTCGAAGTAATCGCTGTCTCATACGAGCTGCAAGGGCCCTGGGATTCAGGGGATGCGGCTGCGTCTTTCGCGTGATCTTTTTTCCTACTGACTTAAACACTAGGTCCAACAACCGGCTCTTCCACCACCCACCGCTCGTGCCCGTTTCGGCGCTGGCGGGAGGGTGCAAGAAGACCCAGGCTTACAGCCAAATGGCGAGGGCCGTTGCGGACGACTCGGACTTCTTTGCCGGTCTCTCGGCGTAGTTCGTCTACCGTATAATCGTCCAGAAAGAGAGTACTATCGCGTAGGCAGATGTCCGGCAGGACTAGGGTGTCGCGAGCCGGAAAGCCCGAAATCTGGCCGAGAATATCCTGCGCCGTGATCAAGCCGGCGATGTTGATGCCTCCGCCGAAGAAATCATTTCGAACGGCTAACACGTTTAGATCGACTCCATCAACATGGTTAAGACGGTCTGCAAAAGAGCGTATAACCGCTGCCGCAAGCTCCGCTGTAATCAGCGTTGCCGATACCGGCTTGGGGGCGCGCGCCGGAAGCTGTCGATCGATTGCCCTGGCTTCATCCAGGAATAGCCGGACCGTGCCGATGCCGTCTTCTAACTGAGGAAACTCCTCGTAGTGGGCGGCGGACGGAAACGGCTCTTCGGCCAGGAAATACCATTCGTCCGAAAGCCACGCAAACCGGGTGCCGAGACGCCGCTTAAAGCCCAGCTCGGCGCTTTGGATATTCCCGATCATCTCCCTTGCGTAATCACGATCCGCGGCCTGCAGATTTGGCAGCCGCTCCCTGAATTTTGTCAATCCCACCGGCACGATCGCCACGGAGCTTACTCCCGCCCTCTTGCCGGTTTGAGACGGATGCTCAGCAGCCAGTTCTTCCAGGGTTTGGGCAAGAGCGTTGCCGTCGTTCAGTCCGGGACAGAGCACGATCTGAGCGTGAACGTCGATCCGGTTATCGGCCAGGATTCGAATCTGAGGCAGTATCGGCGCGGGTTCCTTCTTCCCTAAGAGCTGCGCGCGGATCTCGGGATCGGTCGCGTGAACCGAGACGTACAGCGGAGACAGTTTCTGGTCTATGATTCTCTGGAATTCCGCGTCTGAAATGTTCGTGAGGGTGACGTAGTTGCCGTGCATGAATGAGAGCCGAAAATCGTCATCCATCAGGTAAAGCGTCTTGCGCATCTTCTTGGGCATCTGGTGGATGAAGCAGAAAACGCACTTGTTGTTACAGGTGTGGATTTTGTCTCCCAGATCGTGGAGGAACGTTAGGCCGGGTATTTCGTCGTCTTCCTTCGTCAGTGTGAGGCTGATTTCGCGGCCGGCCCTTTCCACAAGGAATCTGAGGCGGGTTGCTGCTGTGTGAAACTGGTAGTCCAGAATGTCGAGGATTTGGTGGCCGTTGATCTGGCGAACGAGATCGCCGGTCTGGATGCCGGCACGGCCGGCAGGACTTCCCGACTCCACGGCAGAGACGATGAGGGCATTCGGCGGGTTTTTTACGAGCAGCTCAGACATGGATTTCTATTCTACCAGATGGGTCGCGGCGGGCAAGTTTGTCTCGCTTTTCTAATCTTGCAATCCACGCGTGTGCTATAATGATTGGTCTGGGATAAGACCAATTTGACATATATGTCCTATTGATACTATTAACGCAATGAGTTTTGTTAGTGTGCGAGTTGGAGATCGGGCGTTTTTGCGCAAGGCGCACCCTTGCGGCGGGCGTGAGTGGACGGTCCGCCGGACGGGCGCCGACATCGGTCTGGAGTGCGGCACGTGCGGCCGGCGCGTGATGCTGGACCGTGAAGAATTCGAACGCCGTGTTACACGGCTGGAACCATCCAATGCGTCCGGTTCGCTGGAGGAGTCCTATTGAACTTTCTGAGAATACAACAAGAACGCGCGACGATCATCTTTCGACTGGGGATCGCATTCGGTCTTGTTGCTGTCCTGGTGTGGCTGGGCCGCATGCCCGAGCCTATTCGCGCACAAAGCGATGCAGCCGGGCCCGTTCCAAACACACTTCTCGTTCGACCCATTAAAGTGCAGGTCGACGCAACCTCACCGGTTGCGGGCGAGAACCCGGGATTCGAATCCGTCTGTGGTATATCGCCGGCCGCACAAGACGCGCGCCCTGTGTGGGAGCGCTGGATCACACTATCAGGCGATCGGCTAAGCGCCGCGTGCAATGCCGAGAGCCTCCCCGTCTTCGCCGTGCGGACTCCTGACGGCGCAGCACTTTGTATCGTGAATCACTCCGAATCCAAGGCCGCAGCCAGCCTCTCAATAAAGCTCGGGGGCGGTGTCTATACAATCGAGCGATTTGGATTTGACACCAATAACCCGGAAACCTACCCCTCGATCGAACGATTAGAGGGGGTAGTGATCGGCGGAAAAGGCTCGGCCATCAAGCCGGTGTGGCTCCACCCGGGTTCTGCGGCGATCTATCGCATCACGAATCGCACCGAGCAGACGATGCGTGCTTTCAAGGAAGTCAAGCAGCAACAGCGCGACATCCAGGCGTCGCGCCCGGCGGAGGGCCGCCGGCTGCAAAGTCCGATCGTGGAATGCGAAAGCCAGATTAGCGCGTTCTCGTCCGGTATCCGCCCGGACAAGAGATATGAAGTCATAAAGCACGTCCATCGCGCGCTGCTAACGGTGGCTCACGCTCAAGCGTTGACCAGGAACTTTCAAGGAGAAGGCCGCCTGTCCGGCGAATCTGGCGGCAAGATGGCGCAAAAGCTCAACGGGCTGGAAGAAGCCCTCACGGAATTGAGCGCGTGCTGCCTGAACTTGGTTCCGAAGATCGAGATGGGGCCGCCCGATCCGGTGCGTCAAAACGCCCGAGACGTAACAATCTCGATTTCGAACCAGGGCAGCCAGACCATTACGAGCATAAAGATCGGAGCTTCGGCGCCAAAAGAGAGCCGAGTGAGCCCGGAGGAACAGGCGATGTTCACTTCGCTCGGCCCCGGCCAGTCTGTCAGCGCAAAGTTCACGGTATATCTTCCCGCGGTGTCCGATGTGCTCCCGCTTACGGCGGATATTGCCTATTTTGCGGCCCGGGTGCCGGCTCATTTGCGGTTACACCCAATTTGACTTGAATCATTACCGACTGATGGGATGCAAGAAGACTTGCAATTGATACGTTGCCAGCTTATCCGTCTATTTACACCGACTTCGGAGGTCGTCAAATGCCTCGCTCTCGCTTAGTTTTTCTCCCGTTCCCCGGCGCACGCTTCATGGCGGCGTTTTGCCTGCTATCGTGGGCCTGCCTCGTGCCGATCCTGCCTGCCAGCGCGGCGGTCAAGGTACAGTTCGAGCTCAAAGAAGGAGCGACCGTCAGCGATACCGTCACAGTAGCCGCTAAGGTAACCGGGGCGGATGATATCGGTATCGACAAGGTTGAGTTCCTCGTCGACGACCAGCTCAAATCGACCGATACCAGCACGCCGTACTCGTTCGATTGGGATACCCTCGCCGAGACCGAAGGCAAACACACCTTGACCGCCACCGCGTTCGATGCGCAAGGGCGCAGCCAGCGCGCCAAGATTAACGTGGTCATCGACAATGAGCTTTCCAAGGGCGCCGACTACCTCGCCGGTCTCGCGCTGACAGCCATCAAGGAGAATAAGCCCGACACAGCCGCTAAGTACTCGCGGCGCGCCCTCAAAGTTGACCCGAACAACCGCCTTGCGGCGCGCTCGCTGGCCGGCGTTGCGCGAGCAAAGGGAGAATACAAGCAAGCCCTGGCGATGCTGGAAAACGTCGAGCTTCCGGACAACGACATCGAAGTCCGAGAGGAGCTGGTGGCGCTCTACATCGCGTCGGCCGGGAACGCGGAAACAACCGAAGAGTTCCTCAAATCTGCCGCAAAGGCCGTGGAGGTCTATTCAAAGCTGACCGCAGCGCGAATTTCCAGGGCCGGAGCGACCGACGCCAGGAGCAAGGGGGACGCATTTTTTGCCGCACGAAATTGGACCGGCGCCGTCGGCCAGTACCAGAAGTCCGGTGAGGGCGAGAACCCGCCGATGGAAAATGTGAACAGGCTGATACTGGCTTACATAAACGCTGGACGAACTAAAGAGGCGCTTGCAACGATCGGAACTCTCGATAGGCAGAAGAGAAGCGACGACGGCACTCGAGCGCTTCATGGCTTCATTCTCCTGCGAGACCATCAATTCGCAAGAGCCCATGAAATCGTTCAGGAAGGGATTGAAAACGATTCGCTGCCGTCGCTGATCGTGGCGTCGTACGCCGACCTTGGTTTGAAGCAAACCAAGCGCGCTCAAGCTGAGGCCGAAAAAGCGTTCGCCATTGCCCCGAAGCTTCCCGAAGTGCTCCTTCTCCGCGCGTTTACGTTGAACGACGCGATCGATAGCGATCACGCGGTCATGAAGGCTCTGGAATACGATCCTGCGCAGGCAGAAGCGTATGCGGTTCGCGGATACCAGACGATGCTCACTCGCGCATCGAAGCGATTTTCGGTTGCGGATCAGCTATTCGATTTTGCCCTCAAGCGAGATCCGACTTGCACGTATGCCCAGCTCGGATTGGCGCTCTCATTAATGGGTCAGAATCGAACCAATGAGGCGGAGCCGCTGATTGTACAAGCCCTAGCAGGCGACCCTAACGGACCGGACATCCACGTGGCGCGCGCCGTGTGCTACGGGTTAGCGGACAAGACCGTCAATATCAACTCGGAATTGGCGCTGGCCAAAAAGCTCGATCCGGAACATTGGGACGATACGTATCTTCCTAAAATCAATGAGATGATCGGCCGGACCTACCTTTACCGCCACCCGGCGGTTCTCACACCGCTGTCGCTCTATCCGCCAAAAGCAATTGGCGAGTGATTGCCAACCGGCTGGCCGGCGTGATAGAATAGGATGCGCAGAGGATCGGGTGGCCGCTCCGGCCGTCAGGCCGGGGAGGAAAGTCCGGGCTCCATAGGGCACGATGCCGGATAACGTCCGGGCGGGGCGACCCGACGGAAAGTGGCACAGAAAACATACGGCTGGTGAGTAGTGAGTCGTGAGTGGTATTGGAGGCTTACCACTCACCACTTACCACTCACTACTCACCAGCAAAGGTGAAATGGCGCGGTAAGAGCGCACCGGCGGCATGGAGACGTGCCGGCCTGCTAAACCCCATCGGGAGCAAGACTCGAGCGGGAGGGGATGAGGCTGCCCGCGGACCCTCCGGGTAGAGTCGCTAGAGGTCTCGAGCAATCGAGATCGTAAGAGAGATGGCCACACAAATACAGAACCCGGCTTATAGATCCTCTGCGCAATTTAACAAATTGACAATTGAAAATTGAAAATTGTCAATTGACAATTCAAAGAAACTATCCGCAGCCAACGTGATGCCCTTCGCAATCGCCTGCTTGGCCGTATCGTATCTGTTTCCTCGATTTGGGATCGCGTCCGATTCATCCCTCCGGGTTCGCGAACCCGGAAATACTCAGGACGTCGCCCTGTTGCGCATTGCGCTCGTTCGCTCCGGTTCGGTCAGGCAGGCTGCCATCATTGCCGGGCCGGGCGCCCGGTTGACCGATTCATTGGATTCATTTCTCGGCAAAGGCCCGGCGGAATGGACGTTCACGTCTGAAGATGGCCAGATCGCCGTTCGTGCCGCGTCGGGGAAGCTCCTGATCAAAGGCCCGGCAATCCGAGTTGAGCCAGGCGCTAATGACGATCCGCTGGCTCTAAGAATCAATTCGGCAAAGCCAGCCGTCCATTACCGGGGCTCGCTCGATATCGGGCCTTCGTTCGCGAATTCGGGTAATCGTGGCTCGATCGTAAGCGTATACAATGTGGCGCCTCTGGAGACCTATCTTCGCGGCGTTGTCGCATCGGAGATGGCGGCGACTGTGCCGGCAGAAGCTCTCCGCGCCCAGGCAATTGCGTCTCGCACATTTGCCCTGAAAGCCCGGTCCCGTTACACTGCGAAGGGATTCGACCTCACCGACGATATAGACTGCCAGGCATACGGCGGAGTCGAGGCCGAAACACCTTCCACCGATGCTGCGATTCGATACACTCGAAGCCAGGTCCTCACCCGCAATTCCGAACTGATCTGGGCGGACTTTTATGACGACTGTGGCGGTGTTACAGCGCCGGGCGACGACGCGAATGACTTCCCGCCATCGGTCTTGGACGCGCCGGATAAGGGCGGAAGTGATTATTGCGAACTCGGCGCGCATCACCGGTGGGAGGCGCATCTGCGCGGTCCGGAGATTCTCGCTCGCCTACAACCCACAGAAAGGGCGCAATTGGGGCACGTGCGTGACCTTCGAACCGCAGCGACGGATTCATCCGGCAGGATACGCTCCTTGGAGATCGTTGGAACGGATGGAAAGAGAATGTTGAAGGGACCGGTGTTCCGGAGCATTTTGGGCTATACCCGAATCATGAGCACTCTGTTCACCGTTAAGCGCATCGGCGATGAATTCTTGATATCGGGAAGGGGTTACGGGCACGGCCATGGAATGTGCCAATGCGGAGCGATCGGGATGGCGGGCGAGCCGTTCCGTAAGACCTGCGCCGAGATTCTAGAGCACTACTTTCCTGGTTCGAAAATCGTAAGGTTGGGAGACATTCCGATTGGCCGTCGCTAACCAGGATTATCCGTCTAACCTGATTGAAACCATGCGACGTCGCGGCAAGATGGTCATTACCAGCTTTGGAACCAGCATGGAACCCTCGATTCCGCACGGCGCCCGCCTGGAAATCCGGCCCGTGGCCTTAGACGAGCTGCAAATCGGCGATGTTGTCCTCTATCACCATGCAGGCCAGTGCTTTTGTCACCGATTAATAAGGAAAGATAGGAGACTGTGCATCCTTAAAGGTGATTCGCTTCTAACCGCGGACCCTCCGGTCGGATGGGATCAAGTGATCGGCCGGGCGGCCGTTGTAATTGAAGGGAATGCCCGATTGATTCCGCTCGACGAGCCTCGGGAACGCCGCCGCGCCGCACTGTATGCTCGTTTCAGCTATGTCATTTCGTTTTCGATACACGTGTTGGGAATTCTGTGTTCAGCGCTGCCTGGAATTCGTACCGCCAGGCGGCTGGATGGCGCAGATCGAAGAAAAAGCTAAACCGGCCGAAACCCAATGCGTTTGTTGAGGTCGATTTAGCGAGGGTGAACCCAAAGCAATAATCTGCCGTCCGAATGATTGTTAGCCGCTAATATGTACCGCGCACGACTTACAGGAGGGTTTTTGAAACACATGAAACAAATGGATTTTGCAAGGCGGGCACGCGGGCTCACGATTGCCGCACTGCTCTATGGGGTTACTTTTTCAGCGTACCTCGCCCCCACTGCCGGCGCCCAGGAGAAAAAGGCGGGCCGCGCATCCCTGAACCTCCTGCAGGATGCGTTCGCCTCCATTGCCGAGGAGCTCGAACCGGCAGTGGTGACCGTTAC
>JBGPOG010000201.1:0-7604 GCA_041487935.1 Chthonomonadia bacterium
GACGATGGACGATGGACGGCCTGGTAACACTCAAAGCACGCTGGGTCATGGGATGGAGACAAGTTGCATACAGGCGCAAGTGATTACGAATGACGCATCACTTACTCAGAATGGACCATCGTCTATCGTCCATCGTCCATCGTCAAGAATCCCGGTTTGTGGTCTCGCCAAGCGCTTCGAGCACCTCTTCGTGCCCGGCGAGCCGGATCCTGTTATTCTGCCTCGTACTTCGCAGGCTCTCTATCTCGTTCAGCGCATTCGCGATGAAGCGCACCGATTTGCGAATGCTTATCGAGTTACGCTTCAAGCCAAAAAACAGACGGCGAGCGCCCTGGATCTCATTCCAGGCATCGGCCCGACGAGGCGAAAAGCGCTGATCAAGCACTTCGGGTCGATCGATAAGGTGCGGTCGGCAAGCCTCGAAGAGCTGGCTTCGGCTCCGAAAATGAATCGACGAACGGCGGACGAGGTGCATGCGTATTTTAACGCTGCCACGTAGTGGAGTTACGGTCCTGGTGGATTTGCCGGCGGGACGGCAGTTTGAAACACCCGTTTCAACGCCGAGAGGTCGATCTCTCGTCCGTTAAGATAGACCTCCTCGATCTTCCGGGCATTTCTGATGTCCGCCAGCGGGTCGGCGCTCAAAACCACGAAATCTGCAAATCGTCCCGTCTGCAGCGTGCCGACGTCTTGGACCTTCCGAAGCACGTACGCAGCCCGTCCAGTTGCCGCCCTAATTGCCTCCATAGGAGTTAGACCGGCCTTGGTCAGGAGCTCCAACTCCACCTGAAGACCTGCGCCCGGCAGGACCCACGGCGCCGGCGTATCCGTGCCGGCTACGATCGGCACGCCCGCCTGATTCAGCTTGCCAACCAGATCCAGGGACTTCCTTTCCGCTATTCGGGCGGTTTCGAAGTCCCTTGAAGTCCAGTCTTTCGGCTTGATGAAGTCCCAATACGGTGTGGCCCAGTATTGCCGCCAGCCTTTGGGAATCGAGGTCCAGCCGTCATAGAGCCGGCTCGCTGCGGCTTCACCCTCCACGGGCAACACGCCGGTAGCCAGCGTAGGGGTGATCGCCACGTTCTTTTGCTTCAGTAAGCGGATCAAGGCTTTTGCGGATAGAGAATCGAGGTCCACTGTCGAAGCCCGTACGAATGCGGCCTTGAATCCCTGGGTTCCGACCTTCTTTTTCGGGTTCAAGTCTAAGAATAGAGTAGAAACATGCTCGAGGTTGTCGATTCCCATCTTCGCCGCCTGGCTGGGGAGTGTGTCTTGGAGGTGGCCCGTCACAGGCCATCCGAGCCTGTGCGCCTCGCGAATGACGGCCCTCGACACCTTCGGGCCCGCCCGGACGTAAAGCTTTACCCCGTCCACTCCCTGCCTTTTCATATCCGCCAACAGGGCGGGGACGGCTTCCGGGCCCCTGACGGCGACCGCTCCCCACCAGCTTGGCTTGCCCTCATCGATGTTGCGGCCCATCCAGTAGAGGCGGGGTAAGACTTCTCCCTTTGCCGCTCTAACTCTCAATCGCTGCAGTGTGACCAGCCGCGAGCCGACGTCGCGCACGGAAGTGACTCCGTGGAGCACAAACGCGCCGGGCGAGATGTCTTCGTCCAGATGAACGTGCATGTCAATAAGTCCGGGGATGATCCATTTGCCGGATGCATCGATCCTGCGGGCATCCGCCGGAATGGGAGTGGATTCGACGGGTCCACAGGCGACTATCCTACTTCCGCGGATGACCAGCACGCCATTCGGAATCGGAGCACTTTCAGTGCCGACGATGATCGTTGCATTCGCAATTGCTACAAACGGACTCTCGGTTGGCGGGCAGACCATCATTGGGATCAAAAGAAACACGGTAGAACCTCCGATTAACTTTAGCATAAGTCTGATTTCGCATGAGAAGGAATCGCAGTTCCCGCTGGTTAACCGATAATCCGAATCTTGCAATCCCACTGAGCAAGCGCAGCAGGGCCTTGTCGCTTGCGTTTCGCAGAAAGGAGACCGACCCATGACCCGTTTCTGGAAGACCGTCATCCCAACTTGCGCCCTATTGGGGCTATCCGCGGCGGCGTTTGCGCTCCCGGACGACTTTCAAGCCACTATCGCAAAAGCACAGCAAACCTTGAGCGAGATCGATCGGACAATCGGGAACATCGAGGTGCGAAAAAGCGGCCAAACCGTGTCTGCCGTGAGTGTGCGATCCGCAAGGACGCGCGCGAGCTCGGCAAGAAGGGCGACCGGCGCTCGGACCCCGGCAAGAGCCCGGAACGCCCGCCCGGCCAACCGCAACGCGAACCGAAATCGAAATGCGGCGCCCAAGAAATCGTAACATCAGAACACGATCATTCGATTAGCCTCTCGGCGAAAGCCAGACGGGAGGCTTTTTTCATTGCGGGTTTGGGGGCCGATCAAGAGTGATCCTCTTGCTTTGTGTCTGCGATACGGCTTTACAATGGCCGTTCCTAAGAACCTCCGCTGTTTTGATACGTTAACGTCGGCTCCAAAGTCAAAAGCGGATCCCCACGGGATGACGGAGGCTCCGCCGGTTTCTTACTACCAAGGCTGCGTAGAAGCGCAGTTAGTTTCTCGGAATGCCGGTTTCGCTGCGTTGTTCTCGTTGTATTGACGATACTAAGACTGTACACTAGAGTAGTGTATCAGCAATGTCATTACAACGACGACAAAGTGGCAAGTGCGTCATTCCGAACCGCCTTTGTGAGGAATCTGTTTTTTGACTCGCATTGTAAGGACGAGTCGGAGACACTACACTAGAGTTGTGGATTGAAGCAGAATTCAACTCTACATGGCGCGATGCCGGCTGGAAGGAATTGGAACACAATGTTGATCGATCTTAAGAGAAAAGTGGCTATCGTCACCGGCGCAGGGCGAGGGATCGGCCGCGAGATTGCAAATGTGCTGGCCGAGGAAGGCGTCAAGACAGTCGTCACCGATATCGATCAGAGTCTGTTAGATGATGTTGGGAAATCGTTCAAAGAGAACGGCTGGAGCGGTGCGCAACAGTTATGCGATGTCCGGAATTACTCGCAGATTGAGAGGGTTGTGAATACTGTCGTCGAGGAATTTGGGCGGATAGATATTCTTGTAAACAATGCGGGCGTACTCGCCGGTGGTGCGGTTGACAAGCTATCGGAAGAGGCTTGGGATCTTAGCCAGGACGTCAATTTGAAGGGCGTGTTTCTGATGTGCAAGGCCGTGGCGCCGGTCATGAAGCGCCAGCGGTCGGGACGAATTATTAACGCTGCCTCTTTTGCGGCGATCATCCCCAGCATAGGCAGCGCGTCTTACGCGGCGACCAAGGCAGGAGTGGTCTATTTCACGCGGGTATTGGCCGGCGAGCTTGGACCGTGGAATATTACCGTGAACTGCTATGCCCCCGGGATGATTCCAACGGAGATGAACCACTTCGCGGAAGCCGCGCCGGAACAGCAGAAGCGTCTGCTGGACACGCTGACCTTGCGGCGGTGGGGAGACAAGCGCGACGTGGCAAAACTGGTCTGTTTCCTTGCATCCGACCTGGCTGAATACATTACAGGAACATTGATCGACGTGAGCGGCGGCAAATTCGCAACTCAGCTTCCCCAGGTTGCTTACGAACAGGCAGCATTTGAATGACAATACGCATGTAAGCGTGTGCGAATGACGTGTAGGGGTGAAGCATTCGGACAACCGGTTTGCGGTTTCAACGACAGGCTTGCGCCCCGAATGCTTCACCCCTACAAGCGTCCACAATGACGAACCGAGTTTATGTTTGCTATTCGAGACCGCGCGGGTGCCCTGCCGGGTCGATTCCTCGGAGCATCATTCCCTGTCCGCGCGAGAGGTGCACCTGCTTTAGCGGCTTGTCGGTCGGATCGCGCATCTGGACGAGCAGTGTGGTTCGCGCTTCCCGGCTCGTGTTGATTCCGGACCCGTGGATGGTCAGGTAACTGAAAAAGAGTGCATCTCCGGCCTTTGCGGGGCAGGGGACGGCGGACTCGACCGAGTTCAGGTCGAACGGCAGATGCCAGCCGCCTTCCGGACTGTGCTCCAGGCCGCCGAGCTTATGGCTTCCGGGGACGACCCGCACGCAGCCTTTCTCTTCGGAAGCATCGTCGAAGAAAAGGATCACGGCGATCATGGTATCGCGCTCGTGCGGAAAGTAGGGGTAATCCTGGTGCATCGGGAACGGAGAGCCTATTTCCGGCGGCTTGATGAACATTTTGGTGTGGTGGAGCTGAACGTTCGGCGAGCCGATGATCTGCGAAGCAATGTCCGTCAAGCGGGGATCGCAGATTAATCGCGTAAATGCCGCGGAATAGAACTGGACGTTATGGCAATGATAGACCTTCGTGTCAGATGCGCCCGGTATTGCCGCACGGGCGCTTCCCCAGGTGGCGTCCAGGTTGGCGTGGACGGACAATCGCGACGCAAGATCGTCGCACTCCTGGCGATAAATGGAAGCTTCTTCCTTGCCGATTAGTCCTTCGACCAGCAGGTAGCCGTTCTCGTGATAAAAGGTTAACCGGGAGTCGGTCAGCATCAAATCCCCTCCTCCAACGCGATTCCAACGTCCAAAGCCGGATTCCTGCGCAAAACAAATCCCTTTCCAATTGCTAGAAACGGTTGTCGGCGGAGGCGCACCGGCTCGATCAGGACGGCAGTTCATCGTTCATCCGACAGCCCGCATAGTCCGCGACCAATTCCTGTTATTTCAACCATCTGTAAGCTGTGTCTCGTCGTGCTCGTTCCCGTCCGGCCGCAGCAGCGAGTCGGGATCACTGGACGCCGTGGGCGCCGGCGTTAGCAGGAAATCAACATCTAAGTGCGATGCGTTTCCATACGTTGTTAACTCTGGCGAGCCCCCGCATGTTGGCGATCAAGCGATTGCGTTTGGGGGGATTTATTGATGATACTGTAACGATTGCGCGCCCACAATGAAACTGGACGCTCCACGCTCGCGAAACTCGCGCCTAATTCAGCTTCATGGCTTTTCGCACTAGCTTCATCGTCTCGGCGGCGGTGGCTCGGGCGCGGTCGGCTCCGGATTTGAGGTAACGCTCGAGCTGTGCAGGGTCGGCGAGGAGCTCTTTTCGACGCCGGCGGATGGGGTCGAGTGCGGCGTTCAAGACTTCGATCAGCTCGCGCTTGTTCTGTACGCAGCCCCGGACACCCTGGCGGTCTTCTTCCCAGGACGTCTGGTAGTTGCCCGGATCGTAGATACGCCGGAGCTGGCAGACGACGCAGCTTTCCGGAATTCCCGGATCGGTCTTCCTGATCTTAGTTTCTGTGGTGAACGCGGACATCACCTTCTGCGCAACAGTATCTGAGTCGTCGGAAAGGTAGATGGCATTGTCGTAGCTCTTGCTCATCTTCCGGCCGTCGAGTCCGGGGACGGCCGCCGTGTGCTCATCGATCATCGCCTGCGGCTCGGGGAAGACATCGCCGTACAGCCGGTTGAAGCGACGGGCAATCTCCCGGGTCAGCTCGAGGTGGGCTGCCTGGTCTCGGCCGACCGGTACTGCGTTCGCTCGGTAGATTAGAATGTCGGCTGCCTGAAGGATCGGATACCCCAACAGCCCGTAAGAGACCGATTCCTCGTTCAATCCAAGGTTTTCACGTTTCTCTTTAAACGTCGGCACGCGCTCGAGCCAGCCAAGCGGCGTGACCATCGAGAGGAGCAGGTGCAGCTCAGCGTGCTCCTTGACGTGGGACTGGATGAAGATGGCGCACTTCTCGGGGTCGAGCCCGGCTGCAATGTAGCAGGCGGCAACTTCGCGACAGGCGGCGGAGAGGCCTTCGGTGCGGTCGTGCATTGTGGTGAGGGCGTGCCAGTCCACGATGCAGCAGTACATCTCGTATTCATTTTGCAGCCGCACCCAGTTCCGAAGCGCCCCTTCAAGGTTGCCCAGGTGAAGAGCGCCCGTGCCGGTGGGCTGCATTCCGCTCAGGAGACGTTTCGATGCCAACTTGCTATGATCTCCAATAGAGGCCATATTGATCCGGCAAGAGAAGAGCCAGGCTTGCCGTGACCGGTGGGCCCACGATCATCTCAAGAATGTGGAGCTGGCGCTCGAAGAGAATAAGTGCAATGAAAACCATCGGCCCGTATTGAACCATCCAGTTGTAATAACGGTTGCTCAGCTCATGAGGAAGGATCGACTGCATGATCCACCACCCATCCAGTGGATACACCGGAATCAAGTTGAAGAAAGCGAGGCTGAGGTTGATGCTCACTCCAAGGTCGAGGAAAGTCGCGACCGAATCGGAAGGTTTGTTGCCGATCATCGTGCGGATAACGATCGTAAAGACGGTGGCCTGGATGATATTGGAAACCGGCCCCGCGATGGCTACCAGCGCCTGATCTCGGCGTGGCGAGCGGAAGTTGCCGGGGTTTGTTTGTACGGGTTTGCCCCAGCCGATTCCGAATCCCGAGATTGACGACAGCACCATCATCAACGTGCCCACCGGATCCAGATGGTCGGGCGGGAGGAGGGAGATGCGGCCCTGGCTGCGCGGGGTGTTATCGCCGAGCTTATCGGCCGTGATCGCGTGGGCGAATTCGTGGATGGTTATGGCAATAATGAGGATCGCAATCGTCAACACAAACAACTGAAGATTAAAGTTGCTCAGGTCTATTCCCATCGCTAAACCTCTACAGCCGCCCTGGTTATGCGCAACCTCTCCGGTACAACCTCGTGCCGCAGCAGGTCGCCGAGAGTCTCCCGCTCGACAATCAAGTCCGCCTGCCCGTCGTTGACGAGCACCACGGCCGGTTTCAAGAACCGGTTGTAGTTGCTTGCCATAACGTAATTATATGCGCCGGTCGTCTGAACGGCGAGGATGTCTCCAGGGTGCAGAGGAGCGCAATTCACGTCCCAGATTAAGACATCCGTTTCGCAGTGTTTCCCGGCAATGGAGTAGACCTGGTCGTGCGGTGCGCCCGCGCGGTTGGCGTGGACCACTTCATAGACAGCATCATAAAGCTGCGGACGCGGATTGTCCGACATTCCCCCATCGACAATAGCATAGGTTCGGTGGCCCGGAGGTTCCAGGATCGGAACGGTTTTCACGACGCCAACCGTGTAGAGTGTCGTGCCGGCTTCGCCCACAAGCGCCCGTCCCGGTTCTTGCTGAAGTACCGGCAGAGGCAGGTCGGCGGCTTCGAGCGCGTTCGCCAGGCCTGACGTAACGACTTCCGCAAATTCATCGTAAGTCGGGGGCGCGTGGTGGCTGCGGTATCTTACGCCAAGCCCGCCCCCTATGTTGAGTACGTTGCACACCGCGCCGGTTTCGCGATGGATGCCGGCCATCAGAGCCACCATGATCTTTACGGCGCCCTCGTGAGCTTCTGAATCGAGAAGCTGCGAGCCGACGTGGCAGTGGATGCCGTCGAAGCGAATTTCGGGAACGTCAAGTATCCGCTTTATCGCCTTCAATGCAGAGCCGTCTTTGATATTCAAGCCGAACTTCGTATCGGCCTGGCCTGTGCTGATAAACTTGTGGGTATGCGGATCGACTCCCGGGGTGCAGCGGACCATGACGTCGATTCGGGCGTTGTTTCGCCGGCAGATCTCGGCGAGCAATTCAATTTCACCAAA
>JBGPOG010000202.1:0-7584 GCA_041487935.1 Chthonomonadia bacterium
CGGCAACACATTGCGTGTTATGACAAAACGCAGCAATTCCGTCATCCCGAACCGGCGGCAATTCCGTCATCCCGAACCGTCGGCAATTCCGTCATCCCGAACCGTCGTTGTGAGGGACCTGCTTTTGACGTTTGTCCTTAGGAGTGAAACGAAGAATCTGCTTCTTGAGCGTGGCCGATCGCAATTTGCAGGGTAAAAGCATCCTTCGTTTCACTCAGGATGACGGGGCCGGGGTCCTCGAAGAGTTTTGCAATTACCTCCTTTGATATTTAATCATAGTCTTATCAAGTAAACTAGCCGCAGACCGCGAGCAAATGTTATATCCCTGATCCCGAAAGCCGTTGCCATGCGAAGTCCCGAAGAGCTGGAAGTTGAAATAGCCGGGCACAAGCGAAACGAATTGCGATTTCGCAGCCTGCTCGAATCCGCCCCGGACGCTCTGGTAGTCGTCGGACGCCTCGGCGAGATCGTTCTTGTGAATGCCCAAACCGAAGCAATGTTCGGTTGCACTCGTGACGAGCTGGTTGGGCATAATGTTGAGTCGCTCATGCCGGAGCGCTTTCGGGGCCGGCATATCGCGCACCGCAATGGTTACTTTTCCGATCCCCGCATCCGGCCAATGGGAGCCGGCCTCGAACTTCTTGGGCTTCGTAAGGACGGACGCGAATTCCCCATCGAGATTAGCCTCAGCCCGCTATGCACAGATGACGGAGTATTCACCCTAAGCGCAATCCGAGATACCACCAATAGACAGCAAGCGGAGGCGAAGTTCCGCGTTCTCCTCGAATCGGCGCCAGACGCGATGATAATCGTCGGCCGGGACGGAAGGATCGCACTCGTAAATGCCCAGACGGAACGGCTGTTCGAGTACACTCGGGACGAGCTGATCGACCAGCCTGTAGAGATCCTGATTCCCGAGCGATTCCACGGCAAGCACGCCGGGCATCGCACGGGATACTTCGACGATCCGCATATCCGCCCTATGGGTGTCGGGATGGAGCTGTTCGGGCGCCGCAAGAGCGGCCACGAGTTCCCAATAGAGATCAGCCTCAGCCCCCTGGAAACGGAAGAAGGATTGGTCGCGCTAGGTGCGGTCCGAGACATTACCGAACGTAAACGGATTGAAGAAGCGACAGCCACCCAGGCGAGCATGCTCGACCTGGCGCATGATGCAATTATCGTTCGCGATCGATCCGGTGTGATTCAATTCTGGAACCGCGGCGCTGAAGCGCTGTACGGATGGACGAAAGAGGAAGCGACGGGCGACGTAACGCACACGCTCCTGGCCACTCGATTTCCGGTCTCAATGGCAGAACAAGGCGCAGCGCTGAACGATACAGGGCTGTGGGAAGGGGAGCTGACCCATCGCTCGCGCAAAGGTAATACCGTCATCGTCGCCAGCCGCCAGGCGCTGCAGCGGGCAGTCGACGGGCGATCTGAGGTTGTTCTGGAGATTAACCGGGACATCACGACCCGAAAGCGAGCCGAAGCGGAGATCGGTACGCTTAACGAGACCTTGCGGCAGCGCGCCGCCGAGTTGGAAGCAGCAAATAAGGAGTTAGAGGCATTCAGCTATTCCGTTTCGCACGACCTCCGAGCTCCACTTCGAGCGATCGACGGATTCAGCCAGGCGCTCCTGGAAGACTTTGATGATAAGCTGGATACCGACGGCAAAGACGCCCTTCAGCGCGTGCGGGCAGCCAGTCAACGAATGGCCCAGCTCATCGATGACATGCTCGCGTTATCCCACGTTACCCGTAGCGAAATGATCAGATCGGTCGTCGATCTGAGCAAAGTCGCAAAGTCGATCGCAAAGGATCTCCAGGCATCGTCGCCGGAGAGAAAAGTTGAATTTAGCATTCGAGGAGGCATATCCACACACGCTGACGAAGCACTAATCCGAATTGCCCTGGTAAATTTACTGGGTAACGCCTGGAAGTTTACCGGACAATCGACGTCTGCAAGAGTAGAATTCGACGCTGCGGACCGCAATGGCCAACGCGTCTATTACGTTCGCGACAACGGCGCTGGATTTGACATGGCCTATGCCAACAAGCTTTTCGGCGCATTTCAGCGGCTACACGGAACCAAAGAATTCCCGGGCACCGGCATCGGTCTCGCGACCGTCCAGAGAGTCATTCGAAGGCACGGCGGAGAGGTATGGGCCGAAAGCGAAGTCGGCAAGGGTGCGACTTTCTATTTCACACTCGGTGATCAGGAGCAGTAACCATGAGCGGAGATGGATTTATTCTTCTCGTTGAGGACAATCCGGATGATGAAGCGCTTACCATGCGCGCTCTTAAGAAGAACCGCATCGCCAACGAAGTCGTCGTAGCACGCGATGGAGCGGAGGCGATCGACTTTCTGTTTGGCGAAGGAGCCTTCATCGGCAGGGATGCTAGCGCATTGCCGCAAGTTGTTCTTCTCGACCTCAAGCTCCCAAAGGTTGACGGCTTAGAAGTCTTGCGCAAAATACGGTCTGCCTCCCTGACGAAACTGCTCCCTGTCGTCGTCCTCACTTCATCGAAAGAGCAGCAAGACATCGTCGAAAGCTACAGTCTCGGCGCAAATAGCTACATCCGCAAGCCTGTGGATTTCAGCGAATTCACAACCGCCGTCAGCCAGCTAGGCCTGTATTGGCTGCTCTTGAACGAACAGCCACCGCAGGGAAGGAGCGGTTAAGTGCAGCAGATAATGCGGGTGCTGATTATTGAAGACTCCGAAGACGACGCCGTTTTTATCTCGCGCGAGTTGCGACAGTCGAAGTTTGAGATAGTTAGCCGCCGCGTCGAGACAAAGGAGCAATTGGAAGAGGCTCTTGCCGCCAATTCGTGGGACGTAATACTCTCCGATAATTCGCTCCCAACGTTCTGTGCGTCGCAAGCTCTGGAAGTGGTGCAGCGGCTCGCCCCCGACGTTCCCTTCATCATCGTCTCCGGCAGTATCGGCGAAGACGCTGCCGTAACGGCTATGAGGGCAGGCGCCCACGATTACATCATGAAGGACAGCCTGGCCCGCTTGATGCCCGCAATCGAGCGGGAAATCCGCGACGCCACGATGCGGAGTGAGCGGAGACAATCGGCAATCGCGCTGAAAGAAAGCGAGGCAAGGCTCAGAGCGATCGTTGAAACGGCGGTGGATGCCATCGTCACGATAGATGAAAGTGGAATAATCGAATCCGTGAATCCGGCGGCCGGGCGGATATTCGGTTACTCGACGGGAGAGATGATCGGTCAGAGCGTCAACATCCTCATGCCCCAACCCTACGTACACGAGCACGACGCGTATATTCGAAATTACGTGAAGACCGGCCGGCGAAAGATCATCGGCATCGGGCGCGAAGTGGTTGGGATCCGAAAAGACGGCACGAAGTTCGCGATGGACCTTTCGGTGAACGAAGTCCGGCTGGGAGACCGGAGGCTGTTCACGGGCATAATTCGAGACATTTCCGACCGCCGCAAACTCGAAGAACAGCTTCTACAATCACAACGTATGGACAGCATCGGCCGCCTGGCCGGCGGCGTAGCCCACGATTTTAACAACCTGCTAACGATAATCTTCGGTTATGCCGAAATGCTGGAAGCCGCAATCCCGGCCGGCACCACCGAGCACGCGTCTGTCGCCAACATACAAATAGCAGCCAGTCGCGCTGCAAGCCTTACCCATCAGCTCCTCGCATTTGCACGGCGGCAGATCATCGAGCCAAAAATCATTAGCCTCAACGAGTTGGTCCTGAACGTGGAGAAGCTGCTGCACCGCCTTATCGGCGAGGATATCGAACTCTTGGTCAAGCCCGATCCGAACCTGGGAGCCGTTCGCGCCGATCCGTCCCAATTCGAGCAAATCGTAGTGAACTTGACCGTGAACGCCCGAGACGCGATGCCGGGCGGAGGCAAGATTACGCTCGAAACGGCGAATTTGATCGCAGACGAGGAGTATGCTCGCCAGCATGTCGGCGTCTCGCCAGGAGAATACGTGATGATGTCCGTAAGCGATACGGGCTCAGGCATGCCGCCGGACGTGGTCACTCAGATATTCGAGCCGTTCTATACAACCAAATCTGTGGGAAAGGGCACGGGGCTGGGGCTCGCAACCTGCTACGGGATTGTGAAGCAGGCGGGTGGGCATATTTGGGTCTACAGCGAAGAAGGAATGGGAGCGACCTTCAAAGTTTTCATGCCTCGGGTTTACGAAGAGCAGGACTCATCGGACGCGGAAAAGGAACCGAAATCGCAGGGCGGATCCGAAACGATACTATTGGTGGAAGACGAGCAGATGGTTCGCGATATCGCCGCGAGCATCCTCGAATCCAACGGATATTTTGTCCTCCAATCGCTAGACGGGGAAGAAGCGCGGCAGATTGCGGCCGACCACGTTGGCCAGATCCATCTGCTCGTTACGGACGTTGTGATGCCCCATATGAACGGCAGCCAGTTGGCTGACATGATTCGAACCGCACGGCCGGAGACTAAGACGCTATTCCTGTCGGGATATACAGACGAAACGATTATCCATCACGGAATCCTCGAGCCCGGCGTAGCATTCATGCAAAAGCCGTTTACCACAGATATGCTGCTGCGCAAAGTGCGAGACGTGCTGGACGAGGCTTAAACGCTACCCATCAGCCCATGCAAGAACCACCATCCCATCGGTCTCCTGGGTAAGTGGCCGGCGGTCGAATCCCCCGCAGATCTCCCACTTTGCGAATCCAGCGGTCTTCAATAACAGCTCCATCTCATATTTGTATGTCCAGCGCACGCTGAACTCCGACCGGCGGATTTCCGCAACGTTTCCTTCGGCGTCGAGCAACTCGATCTCGTTGATCGACCGCTGAATCTGCTCCACACGGTCGAAGCTGCGGGTATCCCACAGGCGGACCAAAAGCCCGGTCTCCGGATGGAGCTTCTCCATCTCAAGATCGCGCACGTTCTCCGGCGAGCCGATAACGTGTAACCCCGGAAAGAACGTGTCGAACGCCAGAACCCCGCCCGGCAGCAAGTGCTCGCGGCAAAGCTCCAGGCAGCGGATTTGCGCCGCCGTTGTCAGGTTGTGTACAAATGCGTTGAACGTGATCATGATGAGAGCGTAGCGGCGCGGCAGCCGGAAATCGGCCATGTCTGCCCGGTGCAGGTTCAGCTCGAGCCCCAGCGCATCCGCCTTCTTCCGGAGCGCGCTCAACATCCCCTCAGAGAGATCCAGCCCGTCTACCTCCACGCCCACATGCGTACAAGGCAGCAGAATCCGGCCCGTCCCGCAGCAAACGTCAAGAACCGGGCCATTGGCTTGCTTAGCCAGCCCAACATAAAAGTCGACGGCATAAGTAAAGCCATCGAAGATGACGTCATAAAGCTCGCCGTCGTCGAACGGCGAAGGTTCGCTTGGTGTGGTATTGCCACTCATTTCAAGATTCCTCAGTCCAAATTTCAACATAAGCCTGATAACTTCCTCATAGGCCCCAGACGCCAAGAAGCCCGGCAGGTCAAACGACCCACCGGGCGATCCGAATGCTGAAAATTGGAAAGCTGAAGGCTGAATTTGGGCTGATTAACCTCCCGGTTCGCTCTCCGCTAGGGCCCACTCAGCTTTCAGCGTTCAGCCTTTAGCCTTCAGACGCCTCCGCACCGCTAAAAGGCCGCCCGTAACGCCGAACCCGCCGAGCAGCGCCAGGGCGCCGGGCTCTGGAACCGCGTTACCGTGGTCGAAGCGGATCTCGGTGATCTGAGTGGCCCAGTTTCCCGGAAGACCCGAGCCGAACGGATTTCCGGACGTCACAAACTCCTGGATAGTCCAGATACTGAACGGGTCGCTGGGATCGATCGTCGTCTGGCTGTAGTCGCCCCAGCGGACGCGAGGATCACTACCGAAGTGAAGGTTGTACTTGGCGCCCGCGGCGCCCGCCATGAGTTCCGTAGGCGAGCCGAAACTCGTGCTCGATCCGTTGAACTTGCCGATCGACGCGTAAGTGCCGGGGACCTCCGAGGGACCGGAGCGCGTATAGCCGATCACTGCATCTCCATTTGCGTTAACGGCGATCGACCCGTAATAGTAGTCGTGCAGCACGTCTCCGTCGCCGATCAGCCCGGACTCAGCGAGAGTGCCGGTAGCGGCATCGATCCGATACCAGCGGAGGACCTCATGTCCTGCGGAAGTAATCGTGTTGACGCTCCAGTAGAAGTTGCCCTGGCGGACCACGTTTCCGCCGAACCGTGTGTCCCCGCTGTCGATCGTGTTGGGGCCGCCCGGCTGTCGGGAGTCTAGCGTGTTAATGTTGCCAGTGACCGCGAGGAAATTCCCGCCGCTGATCGTTGGGCTTGCGTTCAGCACGTCAGGGATATTGGACAAGCGCAGGTTCGTCGAATTGAACGAGGAGAGAAGGTCGTGCGAGGCACTGGCGCTATCAAAGTCCACGATTGGATACGGGCTGAACCCGGTGGTATTAAAGTTGATATTGGCAATGGTCTTCGCGTTGGCGATCGTGGGCACTCCACCGGTGAGATCGGCCTTGGGGAAGATGAACACCCCCGTCGAGCTTGCAGGCCCGACATCGGGAAAGTTGTTCGTGGCGACGATCAGCGCTTTTTTGTCGATACCCACCATGGGATAGTCGGCGAAAACACCCGGGCTGCTCGGATTGGTCTTAGCGAAACCGGTCCACCCTGCAGTCGGGTCCGACGTCTTGGATACCGCGATCAGCATGCGGTTCACCCCGCTCGGCGGAAGGTCGATCGTCACGGCGAACCACCGCCCGCTGACGGGGTCGAAGAGCACGTGGGGGTCGGTCGTGCCCGTTCCGATTGCAGGGTTGTTGTTCAAGCCGGTGGCGCCGGCGTTCTGCCAGAATTGCGTCAACGACGTGCGAGGGTTGGCCAGCGCGCCGGTCGTCTTGTTGTAGACGGCAAAGGTGCCGTTGGTGAATTCGACGAAATGATTTGGCCCGATCGCGCCCATCGTGTCGGGAGGGATGAACGCGAAGCCGTTGTTGACCGCCGGAAGGTCGGTGAGACTGGTTCCTGTGAAATTCTGCCCGATGACGAACTGCGCTCGGGCAGCCGATCCGAAACTTATGCCGAGGAGAACTCCAGCAAGTGAAGCTAACGGACGCATACGCTTGATATAGTCGGACATCGGGGGGACCCTCCGTTTTCAATAAGATTCGCGAATACCCTGCCCTGGCTCTCCCAGGTGGCGGACTAGAGGCGCGCATTCCTGGCAAACTTCATGGCAAGAAACGTGCCAATAGACCGCCTGATAGAGAAAACAGGTATCTTCGCTTCAAACGGAGCAAGATTTCTAGCGGCGGCTGAGTGGTGAGCCGATCCTCTGCGCCCAGTTTCCGCCTGTTCCAATCACCACTCGATCCGCTCCATCATCGGCCGCCGGACCACCGGCGGCTCCGGCCGCGCGAGGCCGGCGTCCGGGTTGCCCGCAACAGTGTAGTGGCGCCGGCAGTGGCCGCACCGAAGCGTCAGGTTTCCCGCCGAAGTGACCTGCTGCCGCCACTGCCGCGTACCGGCCCCGCAGTGCGGACAGGTGGACTGGATGGGTTGCCGCTTCCCATAGGTGAGGGTATAGAACCGCTTGCAG
>JBGPOG010000203.1:0-7572 GCA_041487935.1 Chthonomonadia bacterium
AAAGCGCAGGCGGTCGGCGGAAAGCATTACAAAGCGGCCCCGGACGGTACGCCATACGTCGATCAGAACTTCGACGTATACGCGGTGGAGTACACCTTCGCTGATGGGACCAAGTTCTACCATGACGCGCGCTGCATGACCGGCGCCGCGGGCATCTATTCGAGCTACATCCACGGCACGAAAGGTTATGCCATCGCCTCCCGGGCAAACGACTGCGGAGCGCCTTCGGCGATCTACAAAGGGCAGAGCGCCGAGCCGGCAAACTTGCTGTGGCAGTCCTCGGACGACAGCAACCCCTACCAGAACGAATGGGACGACCTGATCGCCGCCATCAGGAACGACCGGCCCTATAACGAGGTGAAGCGCGGGGCCGAGGCGAGCCTGGTCGCCCATATGGGTCGTATGGCCGCACACACGGGGCAGGAGATCAGCTTCCAGGACATGCTGAATTGCGAGCACGAGATGGCCCCGGGCCTCGACAGCTTGACGCGGGAATCCCCGGCTCCGCTCCAACCGGACGCCAACGGCCGCTATCCAGTGCCACAGCCGGGCATCACGACGAAGCGGGAGTATTAGACCGGGCTGTCGGAGTGATGAAGTGAGGTTGTTGCAAAGAAGGGTCAATCCCTGCGTTGGACCAGATTTCATATGCACAGCGATGTCCGAGATCCACATCGGGCCACCGGCGGTCCATTGAATCACCTCGGCGATCATGCGGCGAAAGGACGGTTTTCATATACCTGATGATCTTTGCCCAATTGAAGATAAACCACGCGGGGTTACTGTAGGTATAAAATGAGGTGAAGATCTTCGTGCTTGTGGCGTGATCGGTCGTCAGAAGAGGCTTGAAGCCGGTGAGCAATGTAACTGTTCACAATTCATGAGAATTAGTCTAAGCGGGATTCCTCACTCCGTTCGGAATGACGGCGCCGCCCACCTCGTCATTCCGAACGGAGTGAGGAATCCGTTTTTCGCTCTCACCAAGCCTGAACTGTTACTGAGCAATTCCTACGCAGGATAATTTGTCCTATCATGCGTTCACCGATGGTTCAGATTATGCTCGCTCTTCAGTTCGGGCGCCGACAGTAGCAGGTCCCCGTCCCTTCTTCCACTGTCTTGATACACGCTGACACTTCAGCCGCTCAGTGCCAAGTAACTCCCGAATCCCCAAGGCAGCTCGGGGGTCCATTCGGACACAACGTCCTTTTTGGGCACTAAGTCTGCCATCTGTCCGCGGGGTGTTTTTGATGAATAGACCGGCGTTCTAGATACGGAGTAGTGCCTTGACAAACGACTGGATGTGCGGAGGTGGCAAACCGGATTGACATGCCTCCGAACAGTATTCTTCACCGGTGGTCTGAAGTTTGACAAAAACGCCCGGGATCTTAGTTGCGAGCTTCTGTTTCATCAAAGTGGAAGGTCGCATCTGTGTTAACCCAAATTTGACAGTTCGTTGAAAATTAAGATCAGAATTCCTGCGTGTTTACACTACACGGCCCTTTTTGGCGGTGCAGCGGGTATTTTGCATGCCGGATTATGGATGGGTTTACCAGACTTCGGGAACCTGATTTACTCCTGCTGCCGCAAGCAGCTTACGCTGCTCCGGCGTGATTTCGGACCGGCGGCGCACCTGCCGGTCCTCGTACGATAGAGTTGCCACCATCAGGGTGGAGAGCCGCTCCAGGGCGGTCCGGGCGCTCAGATCGAGCTTCGCTTCTTTGAGCGCCTTGTCATAAAGACATTCGATCAGATAGGCTAAGACACAGACGGACACGTGCCCAAGCACTCTCGAATCGTTCCAGTGGCGGATCGGCCGCAGCCGCAGTCCGTCCTTCATATGCCGGAAGGCGTCTTCCACGCGCCAGAGCGTTCGGTAACCGCCCCGCAGTACTGCGGGGTCCGGTGGCGGCGGGTGGTCCGGGCGGTCGCCGGATTGTAGGCGCCTACGTAGGTGCGTCCCTCCTCCGAGCGCAGCATCTCAAGTCGCAGCGTCTTCTCCAGTTCGGTCCATCGCCAGGGCGTGCGCTGCCCGCCGAGCAGCTCTTGCCCGATCTTGGACTTGCCCAAGGAGAGCGAAGTGATGTATTCGTAACCGGTCGCATCGATCTGCGCAAGGTTCTCCTCCGACGCGATACCGTCGTCCCCCACGAACACGCACCGGCGGACCCCGAACACCTTCTGCAGCCGCTCCAGCGCGCCCAGCACCGTGGACACGTCCTTGACGTTGCCGTCGAACACTTCGTGGCCGATGGGCATCCCTTCCGAATCCACCATCAGGCCGATCTCGATCTGCAAAAGGTCCGGACGGTGCTCGCGCGAGTAGCCGTGCTTCGCCTTCCCGCACTGCGTCCCTTCGAAGCAGGCGCTCGTCACGTCGTAAAACACCAGCGACACGTCCCGGTTGAACAGGTGGCTCACCTGCCGGTGAAGCGCCCCTTCCACCTGCGTCTTCACTTCGGACAAAAAGGTGAGCGCCCGGTAGTAAAGGTGCAGCGGCAGCTCGCGTCCCGCCACGCCGGGGATCTCGGCCCGCTGCGCCAGAAGCTCCCATACCGCCCCGCAGGACTGCGGGGCGATACCAGCCGGGTAAGAACCATCGCCTTGATGCAGGCGATGACGCCTGGGTCCAGCTTGCGGCCGCCCAAAACCGACGCCAGCACGCCGTCCACGCCCAGCCGGTCCCACAACTGCGCGAGCGGCAGATACGGGCCGAGCTGGCGGCAATCGCTCAGCCGCACGCCCTTAAGCGCATCGCCAATCCCGTCCCCGGACGCGGGCCGTCCAAGAAACCGGCTCAGGATGCAGACCAGCTTCCCGAGCCGCTCCGGCGGCCATCCGGCCACGTTGCCCAGGTTGACCAGCGTCTTCTGGACAGGCCGCCCATTCTTCCGGACATTCTCGACGACCTTGAGATAGGTGTAGTCCCACCCGTCCTGGCGGAGGTTGATCTTTCGGAGGAACATGGTTTCTCCCACAGCAAAAGCCCGAGAGCATTACACTACGTTTTTCGGCGCAAAACGGGCCCAAAACACCCGGTTTGAGCGTGAGATATACAAGCAAGCGGGCTTTCTAGCCCATCCAACTGTCAAATTCGGGTTATTATACAAAATTTCGCTCTTCACAGCAAGCGGAGGTAAATATGGACAGTTGGTCGAAGTATCAGGCGCACGCTTGTCGCGACAGTTTCAAACAGGTTGAACGGGCAGGGTTCTTCATATTCCTCAAAGGCCGCCTATTTCGAAGGAGCCGGTGATGCTTCCGAAGGTATTAATCTGTTTACTTTTCTTCTCTCTCTTAAATGAGGCTGTTTTGAACGCTCAAGTCAAGTTGCAGCGACACCAGTACGTTGAGGTTAACGGAGTCAAGCTCCACTATGTGGTCGCAGGCAGCGGCAAGACCATCCTCTTCCTGCACGGATTTCCGGAGTTCTGGTACGCCTGGAACAAGCAGCTCGATTTTTTTGGCCAGGGCTATCAAGCCGTCGCGGTGGATATGCGAGGCTATAACCTTTCCGATAAACCGAAGAAGATCGAGGATTATGCAATCCCCAAGCTCGTGGCCGATATCAAGGGCGTGCTGGAGAAAGTCAGCCCGGATAAGCCCGCGATCCTCGTAGCGCACGATTGGGGAGGGGCTCTGGCGTGGATCTTTGCTACGCAGTATCCTGGGATGATCGAGAAGCTGGTCATTATCAATGCGCCGCATCCGGCCGTATTCGCTCGCGAGCTGGCTTCGAATCCCGATCAACAGAAGGCCAGCGGGTATATGAACCTCTTCAAGAGCGCCCAGGCAGAGGCGGCGATCAGCGCCAACAATTACGCGGCATTCGTGGCCGGCATCTTTGGGTCGGCAGCTAGGCCCGGTTCATTCTCAGAAGAAGATCGCAAGGCCTATCTGGAAGCGTGGGCACAACCGGGCGCTTTGACCGGGGGATTGAATTACTACCGCGCATCCGGCATCGGGCCGCCGCCATCCGACAAGCCCGCCAATTCAAAGCCGAGCGCACTTTCGCAGCTCCCAACCGGCAAGATCAAGGTCCCCACGCTCGTCATCTGGGGAGAAAAGGACTCCGCGCTTCTCACAGGGAACCTCACTGGGCTCGATCGATATGTCGAGAAGCTCAGTATCAAGCGAATCCCGAACGGCACCCACTGGGTCGTCCACGACGAGCCGGATACCGTCAATCAGGTAATCGCAGACTTCATTCGTTAGGCATCGAAGAGATGACAATGTGACAAGGTGACAAGGTGACGCGGTGACAGGGCGACAGGTCGACGCATAACCCTGATCCGGAACTTGTTGCAGCGGACGCCCGAAGGCCTGTACGCCCGCCCCTCCGAACTCCCGAACGCCTGAAAAACAATTATCCAATGCCCTCGATCCGCGTTCATCTGTGTTTATCTGCGGTTCTGCTTTTCGCCCTATCGGAAACGCCTGAAAAACCCCAGCGAGTCACGCTCGTAGCTGTGGGTGATGTCTGCCTGGCGAATGGCGTCGAGAAGGCGATGGCAACAAGAGGACGAGGGTACCCGTTCGCGGCGCTCAAACCGATGCTGCGACGCGCCGACATCGCATTCTGCAACCTGGAGTGCTGCCTCGGGACGAGCGGACATAAGGTGCCGAAGAAATACAACTTCCGAGGCCATCCGCGAGGAGCGTTAGCTCTCAAGGAGGCGGGATTCCAAGTTGTTTCGCTCGCGAACAACCACTCGCTGGATTACGGCAAACCTGCGCTTGCCGAGACACTGAGACTTTTAGACAAGCAGGGATTGAAACCGGTCGGCGCAGGCAATACCTTGGCGGAAGCTCATGCGCTGCGGATCGTCAACGCCAAGGGGATGAGGATCGGCTTTCTAGCCTACCTCGGTCTGTTTCCGGCGGTCGTTCCCCTAAGATCAAACGAACCGGGCGTCTCGATGGCCGATCTGGGCGCAATCCGCCGGGACGTTACTGCCGCGCGCAAGAAAGCGGACTTCCTGATCGTCTCCATGCACGCGGGAGTGGAGTATACGTTCAAGCACTCAGCCCGCCAGCAGCAGATCGCCCACACGGCAATCGACTCCGGCGCCGACATGGTGATCGGCCATCATCCTCACGTCGTCCAGGACACGGAAACATACAAAGGCAAACAGATCTTCTATAGCCTGGGTAACTTCGTATTCGACCCTTCACCCACTTTTCTCAAGGATGGCGGCCACCGCTGGAGCGCGATGGTCGTGGCAACGTTCGAGCGCAACAAACCGCCCAAGGCCCGACTGATCGACCTTCGAATTGTGGACCGGCAGCCGAGATTGTCCAGTCAAGAACGCAGATAACCGCGAATTCAGATGACCGATCACAGATACGCTCCTGCGCTGCCGAGATTGTCACGTACCAGCGTATCGCGGTCATCCTCTCGCCGAATGTTCGCCTCCACGTTCCGGTTCAGGATATTCTCTTCGATTACGGTCACGTCGGCTCGGTATAGCTCGATTCCGACACGGTTGTCCTGAATGTCGTTCTTTCTCAAAACGTGATTGCGGGGCCGGCACTCCGGGCGGCCGCATGCCGCTTCAGGCATGGGTCGAATACCGTGATCCTGGTCGGCGGCGATACGGATTCCTTTGCCGTTTCGTGTGAAAGCGTTTTCCTCGATGGTCCAATCGCAACTGGTCAGGCTTTCCGGGGACAGCGATGCGAATTGCTCCTCGTACTTTGTCCACAGCAAAATGCCGTGCCCATTTGCTTGGAATTTGTTGTCTCGGACTTTGAATCCATGCCCATTTTCTACGGCGATCCCGGCCTGGCGGTTCATCACCATCCGGTTGTTCTCGATGACCGTATCCCAGGAGAATCCCAACCAGAAGCCATAGTTGCACCGGTCGGCGTAGTTGCCGCGAAATACGTTGCCCCGGCAAAACGTGGCTTCGAACGCGATATTCGGGCTGAGCGAGGCGTCGTTTTCTTCGAAGAGATTATTGTCGCAGCCCGCCTTTTGGCCTTCCGGCGAGAGCCCGGCAAGGAAGAACCCATCGCCGCCAAGCCTGGCCGTGTTTTTGCGGAATGTATTCCTGCACGAACCGTGAACGGCAAGAAAGCCGGTTGCGTCAGCTCCCATATGGCCGAAATGAAGGCCGCCATCTCGAGGCTCGAACCGGCAGCAGTAGTCTGCCGAGTTCTCGTCGAAGAGGCTCCCGCAGGTCTCGTGCAAATGGATGCCATAGCCGCTGTTGTAGCTTGCGTTGTTATGCTTTACCGTGAGGTTTTTACAAGAATAACTTAATAGGCCGGACTGCTGGTGTTGGAGATCGTTGGCTTCGATTACCGCCTCGTTTACATTGTGGAGAAAGATCGCTCCGCCATAAGCCTGTTTATGCCCCAGCCAGATGTCCAGGAAGATCGTATTCGGTGGAACTTCGGCGGTGGAAGTGATATGGTTGCCGATTAGCCGGACGCCGTCCACGCTGTCAGCGCGAATTCCGTGATAATACTCTTGAAGCCGCAGATTCGTAACCGTTACGCCTGCCGCAGCGACACTTACGCCACAGCCCTTACGGTCTGCCCCGATTAGAATCGCTCCGTTCCCATCCAGTGTCACTCCGGGTTCGGATATGGACAGTCCATTGGGAAGGCAGTAGATTCCAGGCGCGAGAACCGTGTCCTCGCGAAGAACCATACCATCTGTCGGGACAATCTGATCCGTCATCAGGGCTCCTTTGAGTACAGGCTCGGGACGTAGGAAACACCAGTCAATCCAAGTCAATTCGTTTTGCCTTGATGGATTCCTCCACTTGCGTAGACAGTCTCGATCGCGCATGATGTACAATCAACGAATACAGTCATGATCGATTCCTTAATCAACCCATTCATACAATATCGGTCCGTAGGCAGAAACGACTCCGAGCATACTGTGAAAGCATACAAGTCCGACCTCAAGCAATTCGTTGCGTTCCTCGAATCGCGGAGGATCGGTTCACTAACGGAAGTGACACTGCCGACCCTTCGCGCCTTCCTCGCTTCCTTGCTGCATAAGCACTATCAGCGGGCAACTATCGCTCGGAAACAGTCTTCGCTACGGGCGTTTTTCCGTTGGGCCAAGCGTGAGGGAATCGTCAAGGCGGACCCCACGAGAGGTTTGATTTCCCCTCGGCAAGGACGGCGGCTGCCCAAATTTCTACGCTCGGAAGAGATCGAATCGTTGATGGCCGCACCGGACCGTTCGGCTGCGGGTCTGCGCGACCGCGCCTTGTTGGAGCTTCTCTACGCCAGCGGAATTCGAGCCGGGGAGGCCGTAAAGCTCGACGTGGACGATCTGGATCTGGAATCCGGGGAAATTCGCATTCGCCGCGGCAAAGGGGGCAAGGAGCGCATCGCCCTCATCGGGCGGGCAGCGACGGAAGCGATCCAACAGTACATTACGGCCGGGCGGCCTCACCTTGCGGCCAAATCAAGCAAGCCGTTCAGCTCATTGCTGGCGGCGGTCGAGCTGAGCAATCCGCGGGAGGGTGGCGCACCCGTGGGCGTATGGGAGAAGGGCGACGTGGACGCCGTCCAGATCTTCGAGGGGTTGTATGCCATTCACTACACGGGCTA
>JBGPOG010000204.1:0-7572 GCA_041487935.1 Chthonomonadia bacterium
GTGCGCAAATGTCAACTTGCAAATTCAAAAACAGATCCCTTCGGGATGACGGGGGCTGTGACAGTTTCTTACGCTCAACGCCGCGTTAGGCGCGGTAAAATGCTTGGAAGAACGTTCCTGCGAGAGTTCGAGTTCGCTATCAGATGCACTGTGCCGTTTGTGTCCGGCTTGCAACCAACGTGCAGACCCCGATAGTGCACCGTTGTGTGTGGACAAGCCCACAAGCCGGGGCTGCCTAGTCTGGCGCCCCGGCAATCCCCGGGATCCTTTAGCCTCGATCCTTCCGCGACGTTAATTCCAGAACTGCGAAACTGCGACCGGCCGGCCGCGGTCCGGTAAGGTAGACTATACTTAACGGGCAATACTCCGCCTGCTCGTACCCAAAGTCCATGAAACACCTTCGCAAAATCGGCCGCGCTCGAGGCATTCGGTCTCATGCGTAACGTCCGGCGGTTGTTCCGCGAGATGCGGAGCTACTGGAAAATCCTCCTCCTGATCGGCGTTCTCACCGTGATGAGTGCGGCGCTCGGGCTCCCCGGTCCGTTGATCGTCAAGTATCTCGTCGACCACTTCGTCAGCCGCCAGCCGATCAACCTTGCGGGTGTTTTCCTGCTCTTCGTGGGCATCGCCCTCTCCAGCGGGCTGGTCAGCTTCGCTCTCACGCTCACGGTCACGTACCTCGGCCAGCGGTTCAAATACGACATCCGCCGTAAGCTATATTCCCACATGCAGACCCTCTCCCTGGCCTTCTTCGAAAAGAGCCAGACCGGCAAACTAATGTCGAACATCACCAACGACGTGGCCACGCTGGACCAGCTTATCAGCGGCGGATTCGTGACGCTCATCTCCGACTCTGTTACCCTTGCGGCGGTCGTCTTCATTGTCTTCCACATGGATTGGAAGCTTGCGCTGGTCGCGCTTTCGGTCTATCCGTTCTATGTGATCAACTATCTGCTTCACATCGGCAAGATCAAAAGCACGGCGGACGATATACGCGAGGAGCGCGACGTCATGCTCGGCGACCTGCAGGAGAAGCTCGCCGGGGCGCTGGTGGTCAAGTCGTACGCTAAGGAGCGCTCGGAAGTGTTGCAGTTCGCCGGGCAGACGCGCAATCTGCTGCACCTAAATGTCCGCCAGAGCCTGTTGGGCACCCGGCTATGGACGCTGGCGGAGTTCATCGGCAGCGGCTGCGGCACCGCGCTTATCATGTGGTTCGGCGGCCGGGAGGTGCTTCGAGGGGAGATCACGCCCGGTGCGCTCGTGGCTTTCCTTTCCTTCATCACGGGTTACCTCTACGGACCAACGTTACGGTTGATCCAGCTCAACGAGGCCATCGCACGCACGAATGCCGCCCTCAACCGCATCTTCGCGACGCTGGATACGCAGCCGAACATCGAAGATTTCGGCGCAGCGAAGGAACTGCCGCCGATCCGCGGGAGCGTCTGTTACGAAGACGTCTGGTTCGAATACGAACCGAACCACCCCGTGATCAAAGGAGTGAACCTTAATGTCGAGCCGGGTCAGATGGTGGCCTTCGTGGGCCAGTCAGGCTCCGGCAAGACCACGATGATCAACCTCCTCGCCCGCCACTACGACGTCAAGCGCGGAGCAATCAAGGTCGACGGCTTCGACCTAAGAGAGGTTACCCTCGATTCTCTTCGCCGGCAGGTAGGAGTAGTCATCCAGGAGACCGTCCTTTTCAACACGACCATCCGCGAGAACATCCGCTATGGCCGGCTGGACGCAACGGACGGCCAGATCGAAACAGCCGCCGCCGCCGCCAACATCGCACACGTCATCGAATCGCTGCCCATGGGATACGATACGCGGATCGGCGAAGACGGGATTAAGCTCTCGGGCGGCGAAAAGCAGCGGATCGCCATCGCCCGCGCCATTCTCTCCGACCCGCGTATTCTGATCCTGGACGAAGCCACCTCCTCGCTGGACTCCGAAACCGAGACGCTGATTCAGGAGGCGCTGGAGCACCTAATGAAGGGCCGCACGAGCTTCGTCATTGCGCACAGGCTATCAACGATCGTGATGGCCGACGTGATCGTGGTCATGGAGCACGGCGTGATAAAAGAGTCCGGCAGCCATCAAGAGCTGCTGGTCAAAGAAGGCATCTACGCCGGGCTATACAGCCAACAATTCAAGTCTGTGCTGGATACCGTTGTGGCCGAGGAAGTGACGGCGCAGAGTTCATCATGAGTAACTTCTCCCGACTTCTCGGCTATCTCCGACCTTATCGCACTCGCGTGATCATCGCGGTTTCGCTGATGGTGCTGGTGACGCTCTCCACCATTCCCATGCCGCGGATTACTCAGTATCTGATCGACGTCGTGTTACCGCAGCATCGGTGGAACGCGCTGAACCGGATTTTCTGGATGGTGATCGCTCTGTATGCAATTCGCGGCATCGTCTCGTTTTCACTCAACTACAGCATCGGCTGGCTGGGGCAGAGGATTGTCTTCGATCTTCGGTTCCAGTGCTACCGCCATCTCAACAGGCTTTCGCTGAGCTACTACGATCAACGCCAAACCGGCAAGATCATGGCGCGGGTAGTGGACGATATCAATGTCATCCAATTCATGATCGCCGGCGGGTTCGTGACGCTGATCACCGATATCATGACCCTACTCCTCGTAATCCCCGTGATCTTTTGGTTGGACTCGCGGCTCGCAACGATCGCGCTCGGCGTGGTGCCCGTCTACGTCTTCTTCTACAAGCTGCTGTTAAAGCACATCCGGCGACTGAGCGAGCAGCTCCGCGAGCGGTGGGATACGCTGATCGGCGGGCTGCAGGAGAAGCTCTCGGGGATTAGCGTGGTCAAAGCTTTCGTTCGAGAGCAGTATGAGACCAACCGGTTTATGAACGACGTGGCCGAGAACTTCCGTCTGGGAATGACCCAGGCCAAGCTGAACCGGACACTGGGACTAATGGCCGCCGTCGTCCGTGCAATTGGGACCGGACTTATCTATTGGGTTGGCGGGACGCTCGTCTTCGGACAGGAGGTTCAGCCTGGAATGCTGGTCGCGTTCGTGGCGTATACGGCCTACCTGTACGATCCAACCGTACGCGTGGTTGACTTCAACGTGCAGGCGCAGTGGGCGGGCGCGGCGCTCGACAGGGTGTTCGAGACGCTGGACACCTGTCCGGAAATCGTCGACGCTCCCAACGCGCTTGCGCTTCGGGAAATCGAGGGTTCGGTAGACTTTCGCAATGTTAATTTTGGGTACGATGCGCGGCATCCAGTGCTACGCCATATCGACCTAAAAGTAGAGCCGGGTGAGGTGGTTGCCATTGTCGGGCCGTCTGGGGCGGGAAAGACGACCCTGGTCAACCTGATCGCCCGATTCTATGACGTGACGGATGGCGCCGTTTTGATCGATGGCCACGACATCCGCCAGATCCGCCTCGAGACCGTCCGTCGGCAGATCGGGTACGTCTCGCAGGAGTCTCTGTTATTTAGCGTGACCCTGCGAGAGAACATCCGCTATGGCAGCAAAGAGGCGAATGACAAGCAGATTGTCGACGCCGCGAAGGGGGCAGATCTGCACGAATTTATCTCGTCCTTGCCCGACGGCTACGATACCAAGATCGGCGAGGACGGCATCAAGTTATCGGTGGGTCAGAAGCAGCGGATGGCGATCGCCCGCGCCACGCTAACGGATCCAAGAATCCTCATCCTGGATGACGCGACCTCGGCGCTGGATTCCAAGACCGAAGCCCGCGTTCAAGAGGCTTTAGAAAAGCTGATGAAGGGCCGGACCAATTTCATCATCGCCCACCGGCTTTCCACCATCATGAACGCAGACCGGATCATCGTGATGGATGGAGGCCAGATCGTCGACGCCGGAACGCACGCCGAGCTGGTGAACCGGCCAGGCGTTTACCAGAACCTCTATAACGAGCAGTTCAAGAGCGCGCAAGAGCAGGCATTGGCGGGGCTGTTGGGGTAGGCCTAATTCCACTACGCAGCGCCCCGCTGCAGCCGCGCCCGCTGCTTCCCGTACTTCGTCATCAGAGCTTCCACATCTTTCAGCGCCAATAGCTTGATTTGTACATCGGGATAGACTTCGCGCAGGAGGCGGATTTTGCGGTTCTTGCGGTTGGCTAGAGAGGGTTTTATCGTGGTTACTTCGAGGTACAAATCGTAGTCCGGCAGGTAAAAATCCGGGGTGAAGCTTTTTATCGACCGCCCATCGTCGTCCCATTCCAGTGGAAACGACCGGGGTTCATACTCCCATTGGACCCCATAGAAGTCCAATAATCGGGCTATTTCTTTCTCGCTAGGGTGGGCAAACACCACCGGCGGCCTGGCCGCAAGTTTTGCTGGCATGAGCGCTCCTTTTCCGAGAAACCGCGCCGATACCGACTTACAGACAGAAGTTAGTATAACACCTCGCACTGCCCTTTGTCAACCGTTTCGTTTTTGAGTAACAGTTCACGATCCGTTGGGTAGGGGTGAAGCATTCGGGCTAAACAATTGGCGGGTACCGATACAACTTATCGTCCGAATGCTTCACCCCTACGCGCGTCCGGTCTGCGCATTACACGATCTGTCAACGGTTTCGTTCTTGAAGTGAAAGAGCGATCATTTGAACAAAGTTGTTGACACAAATCCCCTATTCCTCTATAATACCTGCATTAACATGGGCGCTTAAGTCTAGATGAGATCAAGCAGTCGAACGAATTGTTGAAGCTAATCCATCCTTCGCCCAACAAACAGCAGTGGGCAAGGGATTCGGCTTGAAACAAGTGCCTATCTACCGGCATATCGCTGAGAAAATCAAATCGGACTGGATGACCGCAGTATCCCGCCCGGGCGACAAATTGCCGACGCAGGAAGCTCTATCCAGGCAATACGGAGTGAATCGTTCGACGATCGTCCGGGCGCTGGCAAACCTCCTTGCCGAGGGTTGCGTTAAATCTCGTCAGGGCAGTGGAATCTATATTGCGGAAAAACGCGAAACGCGTGAGCCTCTTAGGTTCATTAGCCTGATCGTTCCAAGGCTCCATGCGCATGTGATGGTGCAGGCTTGCAGGGGCGTGGAGGAGCGCGCTCGACAGCTTGGCTACCGAGTAATGCTCGCTTCATCTGACTTCGACTTGCAGCAAGAGAAAGAGCTTGTCGAGCAGCACATCCACGCCGGAACAAAAGGAATCGTTCTCTATCCCGTGACTCGCAGATCGAAGGATATTGAAACCGATTACCTGACCCATTGGTCTGGCGAAGTTCCAGTCGTCGCACTGGATATCGGCCATGATAGCTGGCGCTGTTCGCTTGTAAAATTCGATAATTTTCGCCTCGGATATGATATGACAGAACACCTGGTGCGCCATGGACATCGAAACATCGCGTTCACGAACTGGCCTTCTGCATTCCTGCACAACTCAGTTCATGAACGGCGGGAAGGGTGGCTGGCGGCCATGACGGACTTTGGGGCGCCAATTCCCGAGACCTATCGCAGATGGCCGCTGCACTCGCACGAAGACGGAAACGCACTTCCTGAGGCGCTCAACGACTACGAAGAGATCGCCGATCGATTCTTAGATCTTTCGCCTCGACCTGATGCAGTGATCGAGTCCGACGACGTCCCGGCAGCCCATTTGATTCAGGCGTTAATCAACCGTGGACTCACAGTTCCCTACGAAATCCGGGTTGTGGGGTTCGATAACGACCGCCACGTCACGCGGCTTTTCCGGCCGCTCTTCCCCACTTCGAAACCGGATTTCGTACGTCTTGGCCAATTAGGCATGGACGTTCTCGACGGAATGGTATCGGCGGGATCGTCTCAGCCAAGGTCATACTTTTTGCCGGTTCCGGTGTTGTGGCGCGAACCGGTTCTCTCTTCCACGAGCTCGAGAACTGACCGTAAAGGAGGTGAAATCGCAATTGAAAGGTGAGGTGAAACCGGCAGTCGTTGCCATCGTGATCGTTGCCCTGGTTGTAGTAGTCGGAGGACTTATCTACTTCAAGGGAGGGCAGGTCTCCCACACCAAAGAGAAGCCGCCGGGAATGCCTGCGGACGTTGCGGCAGAATTCCAAAAGCGGATGGGCACTTCTACGCCGACAGGGTCTCCGAATAGCCCAGGGGCTCCCAGCAGCAAACCAATGGGTGGAATGATGATGCCTCCAATGTCTCCCAATCCGAACCGGCAGTAAGCGGCTATTCTTCAACGTATCTTTCTACGATAGAGAGGAGTGATCCGATGCGTCGGACAGCATTTACATTAATCGAGCTGCTAGTAGTGATCGCAATTATAGCTATATTAGCGGCAATTCTCTTCCCGGTCTTTGCGCAAGCCCGTGAATCAGCGCGAACTTCATCCTGCCTATCCAACACCAAGCAGATCGGGCTAAGCGTCAAGATGTACGCTCAAGACTACGATGAAGGTTTCCCGATGGGAACCTATGATGGACCGAGGAATTGGGAGGTTAACGCAGACGTTCCGGAGCAAAACCTGGGGTGGAATGACTGTTACGTAAATGCCAAAGGCCAGGGGCCTATGGCGTGGAAGGGATTTAATCCAGGTGACGGCGGCCCTAATTATGTTGGTTGCGCATATGGGGGCGAGTTCTACCGAACGCTTATGACTATCCAAACGGGTCCTTACAGCAAGAATAAACAGATCTGGTATTGCCCGTCCGACAAGTTCCGCGATCCGAGCAAGGAGAACTATACAGTAGGAATGCAGTCGTATAGCTGGTTCCCGAATTGGGTATATAACGTATGGTGTCCCGGCAGCACGGCCGGATATCCCGGTCCTTTCCCTTGCCTCGGTCCAAGTCTCTGGGATTCCCCTCCGAGTGAGAAGGTCGACCGCGTTTCGGATCGGATGCTGTTTACCGAACGCGGGACATTCGGATGGGACGGCGCCGATGCCGTACCGCCGAATACGAATTACAACCATCCGAGAGGATATAATTCCGCGTATTTCGACGGACATGCGAAGTTTGTGCCGTTCGGCAAAAAGTACCGAAGCCTTCCGGCATCCCCGTGGCCCCCGCCGCCTCAGCCAAATCCGATACCTCAGTAGAACGAAAGCTTCGGAATTCTGGTGCCGGCAAGCGGCAACCGAACGATCTCAACAAAAGCGAAAACCAAATGTTTGGTTTTCGCTTTTGTCTCTTTTGCCTCGGCGTATCCGGAAGACCGCGAGGTGAGATGAACCGATGAAGCGAGGCTGGAGGTAATTAGCGAATAAGATCGAACTCATTAGAAGAAGCGATGTTTCACCCGCTCTAGGCCCGTATGCCGCATACACTGCCTTCGGACGATTTAATATGATTCACTTCGTTGCCTGCGCCCTATCACTTGTCACAAGCCAGCCAGTCCGGGCGCCGGTGCCTCTGTCGCCATACCCACAACTCATCTCCACCAGATATTCAATTGGGAATGGGCTGCCGTCCCTTTGTGGACACGAAGGACGACAACGAGGTGAACTCTCAATTGTGGGGTGAGTGGCCGGCCTACACAATCGGCAGCCTCGACGCATTGGACTGGTCGGGCAGGGGACGGCAATCCTACTAGAGCTTAATTTTCTTTCTCACGCAGCACAAGGGAGCAC
>JBGPOG010000205.1:0-7557 GCA_041487935.1 Chthonomonadia bacterium
AAGACGGAAGCCAGCTCGAAGTAACCGGACAGGCTAACTTTAACTCCTCCAACGCGTCTGTCGTTAAGGTGCAGAACGGCGTCGCAATTCCCGTGAGTGACGGACAGGCCGACGTGACGGCATCCTACGGCGGCAAGACCGCCCGTGCGAAAATCACGGTCAAGAACACGAAGACCGATTCCAAACTAAGCTTCGTTAACGACATAACCCCGATCCTCATCAAGTATGGCTGTATCGGGTCTGCATGTCACGGGGCCGCGAACGGGCAGGGCGGGTTCAAGCTCTCTTTCTTCGGGTACGAGCCGGACAAAGATCGCGAGGCCATCTGGGTCAAAGACAATGGCCGGCGAGTCAATCCCAAAGATCCCGAGCTGAGCACGTTCGCTTTGAAGCCTGCGAATGGAATTCCACATCAGGGAGGCAAGAAGTTCGAGAAGAACGGACCGGAGTGGAGAACGTTCATTGCATGGATTCGCGCCGGCGGACCATTAAACCCGCGGAATACGGTGAATTCGGCGTCCACTGGTGGGCCGAAGCTCGCTTCGCTCGATAAACCAGCGGCTCAGAACCCTGCCGGCAACTCATCGCCAGAGCTAGAGACGATCTCTGTTTGGCCTGCCGCTCGAGTTACTCGGTCCGCCGGATCCGTACATCAGCTCATCGTCACAGCCAAATACAGCGACGGCAGCGTCAAGGACGTGACGCCCGAGGCGCGTTACTTTTCAGATGATGAAGGGATTGGTTCGGTCACGCAATCCGGAAAGGTCACCGCGACCCGCCACGGCGAAGCGAACGTGATGATCCGGTACAACGGCAAGGCGACGGTCGCCAATTTTCTGATGCTGACCCGTCCACAACCCGCCGCCTATCCCAAAACCCCTGAAAACAACTTCATCGATACGCACGTCTTTGCCAAGCTCAAGAAAATGGGGATCGTTCCCTCGGAGGCGACCTCCGACTCGGAATTCTGCCGGCGAGTTCACCTGGATATAGCGGGAGTGCTCCCAACGGCGAACGCCATTCGTGACTTCTGCTCGTCCACCGAGCCAAATAAACGCGCCAAGCTGATCGACGAGCTGCTTGAACGTCCCGAATACCAGGACGTGATGACTATCGAATGGAGCGACCTGCTTCGGGTGAACCGGATATTCCTGCAGGAGCCGGGCGTGCGGGCCTACACGGCGTACATCCGAGACAGCTTTGCCGGCAACAAGCCGTTCGACGAGTTTGCCCGCGAGCTGATCGGCAGCGGAATGTATACCCGCGAACAGGTGGACCGGAGCCGCGACGCGCAGAGCCGCGCGGAGACCGCCATCTATCGCCAGAGCAGCGGCCATCACTTCGGCCCTGTGAATTACTACCGCGTTACGTCCGATCCTGTGGAGCTGACGACCTCGACCAGCCAAATCTTCCTCGGAGTGCGGCTTGACTGCTGCCGCTGCCACAACCACCCGTTCGACCGCTGGTCTCAGCAGGATTTCTACAGCTTCGCGGCATTCTTCGCAGGCACCGGACAGACCGGTGGCAAGGTCCAGGACGAAAGGCCGATTTTTACAGACAAGAACGGCACGATCTCGAACCCGCGGACCGGCCAGGTTTGCTACCCCAAGCCCTTGGGACAGGGGAAAGCGGAGCCGGATACAGTGGGTGACCGTCATATGCGCCTGGCCAAGTGGATTGCGTCGGCGGATAATCCATTCTTTGCCCGTGCAACGGTAAATCGCTTCTGGAAGCATTTCTTCGGGCGCGGCATCGTCCATCCCGTCGATGACGTCCGCGCAACGAATCCCCCAATCAACGAGCCTCTTCTCGACGCCCTGGCAAAGGATTTTGTCGATCACAAATTCGACGTAAAGCAATTGATCCGGACCATCTGCAATTCGCGAGTCTATCAGCTTAGCGGAAAAACCAACGCGACCAACGAAAACGACTCCAAGAATTTCAGCCACTATTACAGCAAGCGGCTTGGGCCGGAAGTTCTATTCGACGCGATTACGACCGCCACGGGAGTCGGCGAAACATTCGGCTTGGGCCAACAGGCTCGCCGCGCGACCAACCTGCCGGATAACAACGTCGGCTCGTATTTCCTGGATGTCTTCGGCCGCAGCCGCCGATTGAACGTGGGCGAACGGAGCGAGATGGCATCCATGTCCCAGGCGCTTCACTTGATGAACGGCGACACCATTCACAAGCGGATTACCAGTCCGGCGGGCACGGTGTCGCGAATTCTCAATGCCCAGTTCCGCGCTCCGGATGCCATCGACGAGATCTACCTCTCCACGCTCAGCCGAATGCCAACCGAAAAGGAGAGATCGCTCGCGCTGACGTACGTCGACCAATCTCCCACTCCTAAGGAAGGATACGAGGACCTGATGTGGGCGATTCTCAATTCGAGGGAGTTCGTGTTCAACCATTGACAGTGTGGGGACGCGAGGCCTGCGATTCCAACAAATTCGATGCCGGTCATCGGCCGGGCAAACAGTATTTCCGCGGTAACCTTTCAGAATTGGTGAGAATCTAAGTGTCGGCACGTGGCTGGGAGGGCGAGGCTCCCAATCTAGTCTCACGAACTGTGAACTGTTACTTTCCGTGCTCGCAAGAAGGTCTAATCGAAAGAAATATGGAAAAGAGCGCAATACAAACATAAGGCAATGGACGACCGCTTCACTCACTCAATCCGGGGAAACTACATGGACACTGAAATCGCGAAGTTTGGCTCATACATCGATCGGACCTGTGAAGGTATAACGCGCAGGGATCTTCTCAAGGTCGGGACCGTTTCCTTCCTTGGCCTTGGGCTTTCGGAGTTTCTTGCCCTCAAGGCGAATGCCCAGCAGGCACCGGCCAGCAAGGGGCGCGATCGGGACGTTTCGGTGATCCTCCTCTGGATGGGCGGCGGTCCAAGCCACGTGGATACCTTCGATCCCAAGCCGGAAGCCGGGATGGACATCCACGGCCCGTTCGATGCCATCAAAACCAATGTGACAGGCATTAGGATATCCGAGCACCTGCCGAAGCTTGCCAAGGTTCAAGATAAATACAGCATCATCCGCTCGCTGACCCATGGAGATGGCGCGCACGAGCGGGCGCAGCACTATTTGCAGACCGGATACCTGCCAATCCCCACGATGGAGTTCCCGTCGTACGGCGCCGTCGTTGCGAAAGAGCGCGGAATTCTCAACAACCTTCCGCCCTATGTGACGCTCTTAGGCGGCAGCGAAGGGACGGGCGCCGGATACCTGGGCGGCTCATTCAATCCGTTCTACGCCGGTAACCCGAACGACGGCAACTACCGGGTTCCCGATCTGCCCCTTCCCGACGGCGTCACCCGGAAGCGTCTGGACCGTCGCCGCGCGCTGCTGGAAACATTGGATACCCTTGCCCGCAGCAACGACGCCGTAAGATCGATGGACACTTATTTCAAGAATGCCTACAATCTGGTGACCTCCAAGGAATCTCAGAAGGCGTTCGAGATTGGCCAGGAAGCGCCGCAGTTGAGGGACTTATACGGGCGCAACCCATTTGGCCAGGCCTGTCTACTTGCCAGAAGGCTGGTAGCGGGCGGAGTCCGCTTCGTTACCATCACCCAGGGCGGCTGGGATACGCACGAAGGCAATTTCGATTCACTCAAAGGCAATCTGCTTCCGACCGTGGATCAGGGGATGTCGGCCTTGCTGACCGACCTGGAGGAACGCGGAATGCTCGGCACGACGCTGGTCGTTTGGATGGGAGAGTTCGGCCGGACGCCGACAATCAACAAGAACCCGCGCCCAGGACGCGACCACTGGCCGAATGCCATGAGCGTCGCCATTGCGGGAGGCGGCATTCGCGGCGGACAGGTCATCGGCGAAACCGACGATAAAGGCATGGGCCCCAAGGAGCGCGCCGTTCACGTGGAAGATCTTGCCGCGACCCTTTACCACGCACTCGGCATCGACCCCGAGAAAGAGTACATCACACCGACCGGCAGGCCCGTCCGGATTGCAAACGACGGGCATGTGATCAAGGAGTTGTTTGGATAGAATAAGTGTTAAATATTCAGTGTTGAGTGTTTAGGGCCGGGGAATCTACCTTCCCCGGCCTTTGCTGCCCATTGGACAACTTGTGTAGTGTCTCAATATCGTCATTACAACGACAACAACGTCGCGAAACCGTCATTCCGAGCGCCTTACCGCGCACTGCGCGGGGTTGCGCGTAAGAAACTGTCACAGCCCCCGTAATCCCGTAGGGATCTGTTTTTGAATTTGTAAGTCGACATTCATGCACTAAACGGTGATGTTTCTTAGGATAGTAAGAAACTGTCACAGCCCCCGTCATCCCGTAGGGATCTGTTTTTGAATTTGCAAGTTGACATTCGTACACTAAACGGTGAAGTTTCTTAGGAGCCGCCTTTGCGAGGAACCTGGCCAGACGGCCACCCGTATGGGTGCTTTTCCTTCACATTTTAAGGCTGATATGGAGACACTACACTAGATTCGCCGCGAAGCTAACCGGATTGAACTCTCTTACGTCAAATGGTAACTAAGCAATTGGGTAAATGTATTGGACGTTGAGGAGGCGGGAAGATGGATAAAAGAAGTTGGCGGTTGCTTTACAGTCTAGTGGCGTTTGGAGCGCTTTACAGTTGTGCAGGAAATAACGGCGAACCGTCTGTTACAAGCGAAGCGAAACTAGCAGCAGGTGGGATGCCCGCATCGGCGCCGTCCATGAGAACCGACATTGGAAAGCACTCCCAGGATTACGATGAAGCGGCCAAAGGCAAGTCAGACACTACAGGACGAGAGGCGTCGACGCGCCCTGCGACGGTAGAAAGCATGGCCGACGCCATGCCAGACCGCTTCTTGATCAAGAACGGCACTTTGACCGTTGAGGCCGGCGACGTCCGCAAGGCAGCCGATGCGCTCATCGCTTCGGCGCGAGCGGTCAAGGGCTACGTGTCCGACTCACACGAAACTGTCGACTCTCTAGGCTCGCGGTCCGTCACGCTGCAGGTTCGCATTCCGGCAGACCGCTTCGACGCGTCGCTCCAGGACATCCAGAAACTTGGAAAGATCCTCGAAAAGCAGGTCACGGCAGAAGATGTTACCGAGGAATTCGTGGACTCGCAATCGAGGCTCAGGAACTTGCGCCGCACGGAAGACCGCTTGCTGGCGCACTTGAGCAAGACCGGCAAGTTGAGCGATACTCTACTGGTGGAGAAAGAGCTCACGCGAGTCCGGCAAGAGATCGAACAGTTGGATGGCCGGATTCGGTTCCTATCTCACAGGATTGCCTTCTCGACCCTGACCGTTACGTTGAAAGAGAAAGCGCACGCGCAGGGTCTCGTTCCGCCGGAGACATTCAGCAGCGGCAAGGTGGCGTCGGATGCTTCGCGCTCGCTGATCGGGTTTGCGCAGGGACTCTGGACGATGACGATCTGGCTTGGGATTTGGGCGGTTGTATGGATTCCCGCGATCGTACTGATGGTGATTGCTTTGCGGAAGAGGCGGACTCCCAAACCTGGTATTGGAATTCCGACCTGATTGACGGCTGTATTGGAAGCTGAGCGCTCCGGGTTATTCGGGAGGCGACCATCCGGCGCCGCCGGGCGTTTCGATCGAGATCACGGCCCCTGACTGGCAATGCAGGCTCGCTTTGCCCGCGAGTTCCGATTGGGATTCGTCCAGAGGGGTCAAGGAGTTCTTTCCTGGCAATGCGGCGCCAGTCGTTCCTTCGCCCGGGGCCCGGCGCCGCCGCTCGGTTATTAGTGAAACTTGCGCGGGGGCGAGCAATTCTACCGAACGGATAACTCCATCACCGCCTCGGTTTGTACCCGATCCTCCGGAATTCTCTCGGATTGCATATTCGCGCACGCGAAGCGGATAGTGCATTTCCAACGCCTCGATGGGCGTGTTGCGCGTGTTGGTCATGTGAACGTGCATCGCACTTGCCCCGTTTCCAGCGGGACCCGCGCCGGCTCCGCCGCAGATCGTCTCGTAGTAAGCATAGGACTGATTGCGAAACGGGTCGTGGCCGCCGATGGTGACGTTGTTCATGGTACCCTGGCTTTGAGCCGGAATCCGATCCGGAAACGCGGGCGCCAGCGCCGCCAAAATCACGTCGACGATTCGCTGAGACGTTTCGACGTTCCCGGCCGCGACCGCGCGTTGCGAATGCGCGTTTACAAGGCTTCCGAGAGGAGCGTTCACCTCGATCTGCTCGAACGCTCCCGAATTCATCGGAATCTCCTCGTCCACCAGGCATCTCACGACGTAATAACAGGCCGACCGGGTTACAGCTTCGGTCGCATTGACCGATCCGGTCGTTTCCGGCGCCGTTCCAGTGAAATCGAATGAGATTCGCCCTTCCCGAAGCCGGATCGTTACGCGAATCGGGATGTCGAGGTTCCCGTGCCCGTCGTCATCAAGATAGTCCGTGAAGGAGTAATCTCCATCCGGCGCTCGCGCGAGCGTCTGCCGCACGACCATCGAGGCGTATTCTCGTGACTCCTCTGCTCGGAGCGTGAATTCGTCCAGCCCGTGTTGCCGGGCGAGTTGTTGAAAACGGCGAATTCCCGTGCGGTTCGATGCAATCTGGGCAGCAAGATCGCCTCGTCGCTCATTCGGAGTCCGCGAGTTGGCACAAACGATATCAAGCACATCCTGGTTCGTCCTGCTTCCGGAAACCAGCCGGACCGGCGGGAGAATGATCCCTTCGTGGAACAGCTCGGTGCTAAGCGGCAGCGACCCCGGAGCAATCCCGCCAATGTCGGCATGGTGTGCGCGGTTGGCGACGAAGCCTATTGGAGTATTGGAGTGATGGAGTGTTGGAGTCGCGGGTTCATTACTCCAAGACTCCATGACTCCATTATTCCCAAATACCGGCGCCACAAGCGTCAAATCAGGCAAATGCGTACCTCCGTGGGCCGGATCGTTGCAGAGCCACATCACGCCAGGCGTCCATCGAACCGTTTCGCGCAAGCGGTCCATCATGAGCGGCATCGCGCCGAGATGAACGGGGATGTGCGCGGCCTGTGCCAGCAGGCGCCCTTCCGAATCGAAGATGGCGCAAGAATGGTCGCGCCGCTCTTTGATGTTCGGGGAATATCCCGTTCGCTCGAGGGTCGCGCCCATCTCCTCGGCGATCGAGGCAAAGAGATGCCTCCAGACCTCGACCTTGATCGGATCAAACTCCATGGACTAACCTATCCGGGTCGTATCGTTTGGCTTACGCCATGGGCGTACGCACGGTTACTTGATCGCTGAAGCAACATAATCCTGCCTGCGTGAACCGATGCCATCCGGCACTTGGAGATTCGTCGATTTACCCAATGGCTCCTCCCCGAAGTCTGTCGATGATGTCGTGAGGCGAACATATCGGATCGCTTGCGGATAGACGCCCAGTTCTGCCAGAATGATTGGGCGCGTCGAAATCTCCCAGGGAAAGTTGATCCTATGAAATACATTCTGATCGTTCCGGACGGCATGGCGGATGATCCTATGTCCGAACTGGGCGGCAAGACGGTGATGGAGGTCGCACGAAAACCCTATCTGGATGATCTCGCGAAGAGAGGAACCG
>JBGPOG010000206.1:0-7552 GCA_041487935.1 Chthonomonadia bacterium
ATCGCGCAGGGTCTTCGAAACATCCTTGGTCGAGCAGTTACCCAGCCTTATCCAAATCACCTTCGGCGGACACCCAAGCAGAAGACTTCGCTGGTGAAAGTCCGAGTCCTTTGAGGCGATCATAAAGCCGCTATTCTTAGCGAAATTCCATACTTCGGTATCCGTCGCTGCGTTCAGGCCGACGTTTCTAACATGCTCCGAGTCAGGGAAGAGGTCCGCGAGAATTGTAACGAGGCGGTCTGAGAGGTTCTCATCGAACAGCAATTTCATCAGGGGATTGTAACCAACTTCCGCTCACAGTCAGCAGCGAAGGCCAAGCATGCTTTTATGTCCTCGGGAGTTAGATCCGGAAAATCTGACAATATCTCCGCCTCTGACATTCCCGAAGCCAAATAATCCAGCACATCGTAGACAGTAATTCGTAGTCCACGAATGCAGGGCTTGCCGCCGCGTTTGTCGGGTTCAATAGTTATGAAGTCCTGGTAATTCATGAGCTAAGCATACCTCGCATGTATAATACCCACGACTTGTTGGCCGTGTGTGTTAGACATCGCGATCGAATTCGTCCTATTAGCATTCTATGGGGTCGGTCACTATGCCAGCTTACCCAACGGTGGGGCCACTCGGACTGCCTGTTGGCCGAAGCAGCTATCGACCCAAATGCCATTTTGCGTTTCACATCAATCAGATACGGGATGTTTCACACGGAGAAAGTTCGCAACTAGAGAACTTCGGCTGTCAAAAACAAGAGTCCCGTTCGACCGTCCAATGCCATCGCTCCATACCAGCCTAGTCCGTTTTGGCTGGCGTCAAACAGATAAAACGTTGGCTTCTTGATGGACGCTATTTCATCCCAGCCGATTGCATTCGAGTCGTGACCAGTTCGATCATAAGACCAATGGACGAACTCCTCGGCTGAAATTGATGAACTTCCTGCAATTAAGTCTCTCATTGTCGCAGGAGGCGCCTTGAATCTCATGCACACCTGGTGGCCCATACCAGCTCCATGACCCGCGATGCGCAGGTCACTAATCGCGTCGGGAACTGGTCGACGCCATACACGCTGGAATACCTCGACCTTCGGCAATTGGCTGTAATCGACGCCTCGGAGAAGCCATAAGAACAGGATGGGCCAACCGAGAATCGGTAGGATAATCAAAAACAGCACCGTTAACTTAAGAAACCGTGCGATGCTCACAGTACGGCTTCCTCCTGATCGGTTGTTCCGCCGACCTGTGTGTCGACAAATTGAGGAAAGCTCCTCAACTCATCTTATCAGCAACATGACTCTGTGTCAATTGCAACACTCCGCGATCGGTACGGTGAATCTGCCACGACGTCCTTTTTTCCATCCTTCATCCTTTAACCTTCACTTCAACGTTCGCTCCAACCACTCCCACGCCGCCACCTGCGCCTCCTCCGGAAACTCATGCCCCTTCCCGTGGTTCAATAGTTTGATCTCGTCAGGCTTGTCATAAAGCTTGTAAACCGTGCGCGCCGCCTCGATGTACGGCTGGCTTCTCTTTCCGTCTGCCGAGTCGCCTCCGATCAGCAGGAACGGCCTTGGCGCGCAGAGCGCCAACAGCTCGTGATGGTCGTGCCGGAAGTCCGGCCGCTTGATCTGATCTCCCAGATACCAGCCGGCCTCCCAGTTGGAGAAGCTCAGCCCGACGCCTCCCTCGCTGCTTACCGCAGCTTTAATCCGATTATCGAATGCCGCCAGGTAGAGCGCCTCCTTTGCGCCCAACGAGTGCCCGATCGCGCCCAGCCGGTTTCGGTCGACCTCCGGCAGCGACTCCAGCACGTCGAGCGCCCGCTGGCCGTCGTAGAGCATTTTCCCCATCCCGGTCCAACCCGGATGGAGCTCCTTCAGTAAGTCAACGGCGCCTTGAAACCTCTTGCCGCCGTAGTCATAGATGAAGCAGCGCGGGCACAGCGTTACAAACCCTCGCTTAGCGAGCGCCAATCCGATGTACTTGTCCGACGGACCTTCGAGTCCGGCCGGCTGGCGGATGTTGTAATCGATGGTCGAATGAAAGACCACCACTCCCGGCAGCCTCCCGGTCCGTTTTTCGGGCAAAAGAAGATAGGCTTCAACTGCCGTCTCCGGCTCCACCAGATAGCGCACCAACTTCCGTACGACCCCATCCTTCCGATCCTCGGCGATCGTCTCCAGCATTTCCTCATGTGGAACGATCGGCGAAGGGCCGAGGATGGTTGACCATTCACGAACCAGCGCGATCCTGGCCCCTCGCCAGGAGGCAAGGTCCTTCGTGCTTGGTAGTGGCGCCGGCGCGAAGGATTGAGGCGCAACCACTGAATGCAGCGACGGAGAGCCGCCATTTGCTGCGATCCTCCCCATGCAGAGTGTTCCCAGAAAAAGTGTAATCATGAGATTATTTTACGCGAAAGTAAGCCACAAAAAACCGGTCCCCGCCAATATGGTGGCGTGCGAACCGGTCGGCAACTTTCTCCTCTTGTCTTCCACGGAATTGGATGGCAAACGGGGGAAATGAAGAAGTATAAGCGCTTTGCGTTCCCTAACGTGCAGCTCGATTCTTGCGCGGCGCAACGAAAAAAAGAATGGATGACTTACGTTGCTTGTAGCGCGGCCACGACGTGCGCAGCCTGGGGGCCTTTTGCTCCATCGACGATATCGAACGTTACCTGTTGGCCCTCGCTGAGAGTCTTGAACCCGTCTTTGTCGATGGCCGAGTAGTGGACAAAGATGTCTTTGCCCTCGGCGGTTTCAATGAAGCCATATCCCTTGGCATCATTGAACCATTTGACTCTCCCGTACATTTACCGGCTTTCCTCCTTACATGGGATAGCGGCTAATGGTTCGTCAGCCGAGCCAGTATAACACTGCGGAAATCACTTGTCAACAATTGCAAGCGAATTCAGTCAATATTTTTTGGATTGTCCGGTCGTTCGTCGCTTAAACCAATCCCAAAAGCCCGGCCAGTCGTTCCGAATCGTCGCAAATCAGATCGGGATGCTCAGCCATCAATACATCGCGTGGAGCGGCGCCCCAGGTCACGGCGCAGGTGCGGACTCCCGCGCTGCGGCCTGCTCTCATGTCGTGGACCGTATCCCCTATAAACATCGTGTCCTCCGGCCGCGCTTCCAACCGCTTCATCGCGAGAAGAACTCCGGCAGGGTCTGGCTTGGGAAGCGAAACATCGTCCGCGGAAACAACCACGTCGACAAACTCCTGAATCCCAAGACGAGGCAGCGTATTCGCAATCTCTTCATTATTCTTGGAAGTGACCAGCCCGGTCTTCCTTCCCAGCCGCTTCCCCGCTTTCAGCGCATCGGCCGCCGCAAGCACGAGCCGCTCGATATCCCGGTGGCCCTCATAAAACCGGATAAACTCCGCTTCCATATCGGGCTGGCAAACCCCGAAGTCCGCCGGCTCGCCAAAGACGCGCAATTGAGATGAAAGAGGTATGCCGATAATTGCGCGCAGCTCCTCCTTCGGCAGCGTCTTCCCGAGGAACTTCCGATAGACATGATCCAAAGCGGAAGTGATAAGGTCCGTCGTGTCGACCAAAGTCCCGTCGATATCCCAAAGGAGCGTACGAGGAGGAGGTGCTAGGGAGAAACTTGGGCGGTCGGCGTTTCGGTGTTCAGGCATTCGGATGTTCAAGAAGTCAGGTGTTCAGACACCAATTTAGCTTACCGACGTCGCAGTGACTCTTCAGCGCACCGTGTCCGGGAATTCAGGTCGCATGGCGTTTAATGAATTCATCCTTCAACCTTCATCCTTTACCCTTCAGCATTCAGCACTCAGCCTTCAGACAACGTCCACCTCATGTACGCCCCGGTGCACTTCGCCAATCAGCCCCGCGGTTTCACCGTTTTCGATCAGGCGGGTGACAATTTCGCCGGCCTGCTCGCGTGGAGCGATCAAAACATAGCCGATTCCCATGTTAAACGTTCGGTACATCTCAGGAACCGAAACAGAGCCCAGTTCCTGAATCAGTGAGAAGATCGGCGGAATCTGCCAGAGCCGCCGGTCCACGGTGACGCTGCAATCCGCAGGAAGCGTCCGCGGGATATTGTCGTAGAACCCTCCACCGGTAATATGCGCCATGGCCTTCACCTGGAACTCGTCCAGCAGTGGGAGAACCGCGTTGGCATAGCACCTGTGTGGAGCAAGGAGAACTTCTCCTATCGTCTTATCGCCCAGGGCGGCCGGTGAATCGCTAACCGTTAATCCGGCGGCGTCGAAGAGCACGCGTCTGGCCAACGAATATCCATTCGTGTGCAGCCCATCCGAAGCAATGCCAATAACCACGTCGCCGGGCGCCACGTCCCGGCCATCCACGATCTTCGCCCGATCCACTACTCCAACGATCATACCGGCCAAGTCGTACTCGTTCTCGGGATACATCCCCGGCATTTCGGCGGTCTCGCCGCCGAGCAAGGCGCAGCCTGCGGCTTTGCACCCGGCGCTCAATCCCTTTACCACGTCCACGACTACATCCGGCGAAAGCTTGCCGGTGGCGAAGTAGTCCAGAAAAAAGAGGGGCCGCGCGCCCTGAACGAGAATATCGTTCACGCAGTGGGAGACAAGGTCGGCGCCGATCGTATCGTGCCGGTTCATCGCGAATGCGACCTTCAGCTTGGTCCCGACGCCGTCGACGCTTGAAACGAGAACCGGCTCGCGATACCCCGACCAATCCACCGCGAACATGCCGCCAAAACTCCCGACGTCGGTCAGCACGCCGGGAGTGTAAGTGGTGCGCACAAATTCCTTCATGCGCAGCACCGCGGTATTCATGGCGTCAATATCGACGCCCGCATCGCGGTAGGTGATGGGTGTATCAGCCATGGATTGAATGGTGAAATGTGGCCGGGAAAACCGACTTATTCAAACGCTTTCCCATTCCTCGCGGGTAATTCATGCTTGGCGGAGCAAGCGACCAAGAAGTTCACGGCTTATGTCGTCTCGGTGTGGATTTGGAATGGCAACAGTAACGTCCCCGCGCCGCATTACCTGAAGCCGGCCGCCCGAACGGGGACCCTGAAATCCCAACTGACTCAGACAACGAACCAACTGGCTGCGCTTGATGGGACCAAAGGCGGGAATTCGTCAACGTTCCTCGGCTCTAAATCAATACCGTCGATTCCCGGCAATTCCAGACCATCATGCAAGCGAACCAGCATCCATTCCTCGAGCGCTTCTTGAAGCTCCACCTCACAGCCGTCGAGCCGCTTAGCATTCGCCCACACTCCCTGGAAGCCGGGAATCTCGCCATAAATGCTCTTGTCGTCCGGCAGAGTCTCATACTTTGCACGGCTCATCGCCGCCCGAATGTACTTGGTAATCATGAGCTACATACATCTCGATTACGTTCTTCGGACAACTAGCCGGCCAGATACTGCCGGAACGTCACTCCCTCTCCAAGGGAGCCTTCGAACCGGCCGATGATGTCGGATCCCCGGGTGACCGTGCCGCTGACTTCGCCGCCCGGCTCGATGCGCATCCGGCCTACATTACCGCGATTGTCCGAGAGCGACGCCGACCCGAAGACCTGCGTCCTCGGCCCCGCCATTGGCAGCAGGTTGCCGTTGAATTCCAGATCGGACTCGATGCTCGCAAAGTACCCGTTGTCGAATCGGATCGAAACCGTGTCCGGAGTTCGCATGTGTACTTTGGGGCCGGCGAACCGGGAGGAGATCAATCGACGGCTGCCGCTGACACGGGCAACTTCGGGGATCTCCACGTCGAACTGCCAGCGCGCTTCCGGCTCGTGGGCCGTCGTGATGACGCTCGCGCTCGCGCCCGTCTTGTCATTGCGCACTTTGCGCTCGAAACCGATCGCGTCGATCTGCGGCTTGCCCGTAATTCCGGCTGCCGCCTGGTGCGCCGTATTGATCAAATACGCCGCGCAAGCCGCAAGGGCGGCTTCACTCTCGGCGCTGGTGTAGCTCGCCGCCTCTTCCAGCCTCTTGCCGTCGAGCAGCGCCGTTGCGAGCCGCTCAGCGGCGTTGATACGCTTGCTGCCGACGTAGCGCGCGCCCGCAGTCGCCACGGCCGCCCCGCCCGCGACCGCCGCAACGCCGAGCGCTTTGCGCAGTATGCTATTAAACATTGCTTTGGGTCCTCCTCGGTGTCCGCCCCGGATAACCGGCAGCCAAAGGACATACGTCTCGGAAAGCTATCCGGTTTCCCAAACTGCTGGTTTGTGAGTGGTAAGTTGTAATTGGTGAGCGGGGAGTGGTCCGTCTCCGATGAAACCTTTGCACCCAGCAAATTGCAGGGGTGAAGCATTCGCAGTAGGCGCTTCCGCTTGCGATAAAGAATTCCGCGCGAATGCTTCACCCCTACCCCAGTGTAAAGCTCACGTGGTCAAATCCTCACCACTCACCCCTCACCACTCACCAATAACCACTCCTACCCTCCCGGCGGCTGCTCCCAAGCCGGCAGCGGCTTGACCTTGAGGTTCTTGTACCAGAGAAGCCCGCCATGATCCTGCAGACCGATGTGCCCCTTTTGCAGCATCGTGGAGTACGGGGCGTCGAACTTGTTCTTGGTTCCGTCCGGGTTTTGGTGAGCGGTGGTCCATGCGCGGAGATCCGTGTGGATGATCTGCTGCCCGTTTAGTACGATCCGAATGATCGGCCCCTGGCAGGAGATTTCGTAGTGATTCCACTCGCCCGCCGGCTTCACCGCGTTCATGGACGGCTCGAGGCAGTCGTACAGTGCGCCGCAATCGTGCTTGTCGGTTTTCACCTTGCCGAAGCAGTCCAGCACCTGGATCTCCATGCCGGTCTGAACCTCGTTCTTGAGATCGGACCACCGCAAGAAAACGCCGCTGTTCACGCGCCGCTCGGTTTTGAAGTCGCACTTGAGGATGAAGTCCGCCCACTCGCCGGTGGAATACGCCATGTGGCCGCCCTTGTTGAGGCAGGCGAGCGTGCCATCCTCCACTGCGAAGCCCTCGGCTTTTCCGGTCGCTCCCCATCCGTCGAGCGTCTTGCCGTCGAAGAGCAGCGCCCAGCCTTCCTTCTTTTCATTGGCGGAAAGCTCGTTGTCCGCGGCCAGAACCGGCATCCGCGCCGCTATCAGACCAAAGACTGCAAGCAAGGTCAGCCCCAAACACCGTCGTCGCATTCCGTTCCCCCCGCGAAATTGAGTTTGGCTCAAGTATACCCGCTGCTGAAAGCTGAAGGCAGAAGGATGAAACAGACCGTCAGCTTGTCCTGTCGTTATTCTGTTATCAAAGATCGTGCGGTAACGCGACTTCACCGGGGCTATGCCGGTAGTGCTTCCGAAGCTTAGTTCGAACCCACCCCGCGATCATGCGTTCGAAAAACATGTTCGGTAACCCCTCCCGATTCGGGAGGGGAGGTAGGTTATGCGTTTTCACAGCCTCGGGACCTCTGGTCGCGGCCTGTTTTGTCACGTGGCCAGGCAACGTAAGACGGGGTTCGGAAGGCAGAAGGATGAAACAGACCGTCAGCTTGTCCTGTCGTTATTCTGTTATCAAAGATCGTGCGGTAACGCGACTTCACCGGGGCTATGCCGGTAGTGCTTCCGAAG